>JAFSYZ010000173.1 GCA_017455785.1 Candidatus Methanomethylophilaceae archaeon | reverse complement strand
TGAAGGTCCATCCCAACTGCTATTCTCATCGTTCTCGTTTCTCCCTGCGCCATAACAAGAAGCGAGGGCGCAGAGAGGATAGGAACAATCTTTATCGGAGATTGCCATCTACTTTTTGCTCGCGCGATTCGCTAAATGTTTGGTCACATTTTGAATGCGCGAGCTCAGTTTTAATTGGGCGGTCTTATTCCCTGAAGAACAAGACACGTTCTGATGGCAGCAGTAACATGAATGCTATTCTGGCGGTAGTTCTGCCTGACAGGAACGGGAGTTACGATTACGCCATGTATTCCGACGGTCGTCATACCTTCGTAAAACAGCGGGCTTTTTTCGAGATCATTCTGGAGAATATGTTCAACAGGAGGGGTGTAGACCATTTCGAGGACAGATACGGGAATCCCATGTATGTTCACGGTAACAGCTACATCGCACTGGCGAGATGGTCGGATTTCCGTTCCAATCCGGGGCACTATATCGATCTGGCACTCAGGAACCGGGGGGAATGGAATCGGTTCGATATCGTAAAGAGGATAGATGAGAGATGGGTGTCGTGAGAGTTACATTTTTACTGTTGGCTCAACATTAATAAAACATATCAAGTCCATTATCAT
Source organism: Candidatus Methanomethylophilaceae archaeon (assembly GCA_017455785.1). Classification (GTDB taxonomy): domain Archaea; phylum Thermoplasmatota; class Thermoplasmata; order Methanomassiliicoccales; family Methanomethylophilaceae; genus Methanarcanum. The sequence goes on along the minus strand of JAFSYZ010000173.1, from coordinate 3,832 downwards.
GTGGAGCTGTTGCCGATGACTATCGAACTTGAGTATGTTGAAGCAGGAGTTTTTGTGGACTATGCCCCCCGCAACGGTACGGGGTGGATTAAAGAATTGTTGGAGAGGAGTTCCCAAATCACTCTGTGCAAGATATTCAACATAACACAATCCGACATAGACGCAGGCAACGGGTTTTACGAAGACTTCGGAGAAGAACGTATTCACTTCAAGATCGGTGATTGCGAGAACGGATTGTATGTGATCAGGCCACCCGTCCTATCGGATGAATACACGCTATCCATAAGGCCCGGGTCAGAACTGGATTTTTCTTACTTCAAAGACTGTTATTTGCCCGATGCGATGGATGTAGTATTCGAAATTCTGAAGAGGGACATAACAATCGGTAATAAAGACGGGGATCTTTCTCCCGAATTGTTAAGATCGGCTATGGAGAAGTACCCGGGCATTACGGAATACCAGCATTACAAAAGATTGAGGGCCGCGGAAATATTGGGTGCCGAATTGGAATTGCCAAAGGATTACCGTTCGGCCTTTGATAAATACGTGGAGAAACGCAGGAAGGGGAAGAAGATGAAAGATCTCCCCGATATACATGCCCTTGACCTGCAGAAGTTTACTTTCCTCTATAAGGAGATGAAGGATATGCTGGACAATCCCGAAAGATACGATGAGGCCGATTGGCAGGAACGGATCATGGAGATTGTGAAACTTCTCTATCCGCAGTACATCTACGTGACACGGGAATCCAAAATCACCGAGATGTACGGTAAAGGGACACGCGTGGATTTCGTCGTCATCAACAGTTCAGGATACATCGACATCATCGAAATCAAGGATCCGAAGGTAGATATTCTGGCGACATACAACGGGCATCTGGTCAGGGATCGTAACAACTATGTCCCCAGCAGATATCTGGGCAATACGGTCGCTCAGGTTGAGAATTACATATTCGGGCTAAACAAGGATAACAAGAAGGCAATCGAGAATATCAGGAAGCATTTCTCCAATTCAGGTACGTCTCTGCCGGACACGTTAAGTTTGAAGATAGTCAATCCCCGTGGGTTGATCATAATGGGCCGCAGCAATACAGAGGATGAGGAGATATCGAATTCCATCGAGTTGTTGAGGAGACAATATTCCCACATTGTCGATATCGTCACTTATGATGATTTGATCGGTAGGCTGCACAACATCATGAATTCGCTGAAGTGAAGAACGATCTGGATGCCCGAGTTTCGGGAAGGCCCCTGAGCAGAGATTGGTGAATGAGAGAACAGGGTCGTGGATTGGGTCAAGGTAAGGCTGAACAAGGGGTATCGAGAGGTATTCGGGGGGAAGGCGATACGCATCGAGAATCTGCTAGGCATACCGGATACGGGATGGCCGAGGGGCGAATCCGCGTTCCATTCGAAATTCAGGGATCTGGAATACGATCCGAGGAAGAATCTCCTTATGCCCTGTCTTCGGATATTCGCGATTATGGACACCCAGTACGAGATCTCACGTTCCGACAGGTCCTACATCGCGGGGAACAGGTTCGGCGGTGTTTCTGCATCTTCCGGTACCGTTACTCGGAGATTCTTCACTTTTCGGAACCCAGCATCCAGTCGATGACGTTCAGTACCCTGATGCCCCCGAATATGCCGAGGTTGAACCGATCCATGGTCAGGATTGTCTTCGGGAAGTTGTCCCTGATGGATTCCAACGAACCGAACTCCCTCTTTTTGGTATCCTCGCCGAGAACTGTCATGGCCACCTGGTAGTATTCCACCTCGTTCCCCGTGATCGCCGTGAAATCCACCTCCCTGTCGCGATAGGAACCCACCCTAACCGTGTATCCCCTGCGCAGGAGTTCTAGATACACCGCATTCTCCAGAGGGCGGCTCAGGTCGTCCGTTCCCGAGCCCTTCAGTGCCATCAGCCTCATTCCGAGATCCGATGCGTAGAACTTCCCGTTGGTGGACAGGAGCTTCTTCCCGACGATGTCGTACTTCTCCGCATGGTAGAAGAGCAGGGCGGATTCCATTCCTGCGACGTATCTCTCGACGGTGCCGGGATTCAGTCCCGTACCCTTGGCGATGCTGGCGATGTTGGTCACGTTGCCGATGTTGGAGTACAGGAATCTGGCGATCGCCGTTATCCTGTTCACGTCATCTGTCTTCAGCCTGGCGAGGACATCCTTTATCAGAACGGTGTTGAACACGCCTTCCAGGTAACCCAGGCTGTGTCTGTCTCCCCTGTCCGGGTCGGTGTCCGGAAGTCCTCCGTATCTCAGATACTGGACGAACCTCTGTTCCTTATCGCCGGGACGGAGTTCCAGATATTCTCTGAAGGACAGAGGCAGCATCCTTATCTCGGTGTACCTGCCGGAGATGTGTGTGGAGAGTTCCGTAGAGAGCATATCCGAGTTCGAACCGGTGATGTATACATCAAAGTTCTTCGTCTCTTCGAGGGAGGATACTATCATCTCCCAACCTTCGACGTCCTGTATCTCGTCCAGAAGGACGTACACGATCCCGTTTCTGGGGAGTTCTTTCAGGCGGGAACGGAGGACATCGGGGGACAGGAGATCGTATCCTTCGAAGGTCTCGAAGTTCACGTGGAAGATGTGGTCCTCGGCTGTTCCTTCGGACCTGAGATCGTCAACGTACTGTTCCATCAGCGTGGACTTGCCGCATCTCCTCATGCCGGTGATCACCTTGACGACGCCGGTGGCATCCTTGGAATCATGCAGCTGCTTCAGATAATCTGTTCTTCTTACGATCCCTTCCATGTATCGGGATATTATTTGTGAATATTAATCTATTGCGATAGAGATTTTTTCATATAATAAAAAATAATTTAGTGAAACAGATTTTTCTAATGAACGGAGCGGGTCAAAACAATGGTCCTTTCTATGAGTACGCTAATGGTTGAGGCGGTGACTTCACCCCCATTCTTAGACTGAATTTAGGAGGCGATATGTTGTCTTTCATCCCAACATTGAACGGATTGATCCTCCATCCCTTCCTATTCCCCTAAAAACGTCATTTTCCGCATTGGATGGGCAGGTCGCTGAGCTATCGCGAGTTTTAATAAATATCGGTAGAACGCATAATGTATACGCTCTCCCGCAGGGTCTGCGGATGCAGGTCTCTGCAAGCATAGACTTTGCCGTCGTTGTAGGTTATGGTCCCCTGGACCTCGTCGGAGGATACCGGGACGCTCTGGAAGACTACCGAACTCCTTCTGTACTTCTGAGGCCATTGAGGCCTGCGCTGCATTCTCGTTTGCCATGCTTCTTGTCCTCCTTTGAGGTTGGTTTAAGGGTGTTTATTCTGTACTAAATGCAGAATTAACATAGCTTAAATCAGCCCACTAGAAGGGGAGTAGATAGACATATATCTGGAAAGTTCCATCTCTGTGCCAGAATTGTAGGATGCGTGATTGCCATAGAGAGAAATTCGCATATCACTGAGGAATCGAATCCCCAAATAATGGGGTATTTTTCGACTAAACTAAGATATGCTGGCCATAGGGGCTGTGTTTCCCGGCGGATGCACCATTATCTCATTATAACTGGAGCAAGCGAAGACTAATCTTCGTTCTTATTCTTAACACAGCAAACACTATGTCCCTGTTGTTTCACAGTCGATCATAGTTGCCGTTTCCATAGCCTCGTTCTTTCGCATCAGAATCAGATGACCATTGTTGGTGAACAATTATCAAGCCATAGCAATGGAGGATCTGTCGGTCATGCAGATCCGTTCGATATCCAAGAGCAGGAAGATGACCAACGGATACAACGACGCATCGTTGGGAATCCTCAGGAGACGGATCCTGGACAAGG
>JAFSYZ010000172.1 GCA_017455785.1 Candidatus Methanomethylophilaceae archaeon | reverse complement strand
TGATGACATCTTCAAAGGACAATGTATCCACTTCGATGATCTTCAGATCCTTTCCAAGATAGGATGCTGCACTGATCGCGTGTAAGAATTCCTCTTCGGTTTGGAAATCCCCTCTGACGAATATCAGTACGACATCCGTTCCTGCTTCTCTGCATGCCCACAGAAGAAAGTTAGAGTCCGTACCTCCTGAGAAGGCCAAAACTGTCTTAGGAAGTTCGGACAAATATCCTAGAAGATGGTCGAGGTAGTCGCTCATGTTATCAAAGAAGGCCGATCTGCTTCAGAGCCTGATCGATGTCTTCGATCAAGTCCCCGACATCCTCGATACCCACACTAAATCTGAAGAATCCGTTGCTAAACCTGTCATCGAACAGATATTGGCGCTCATCATCCTCCCCCAGGAAGACAATCAACGATTCATCGTGTCCGAGGGATACCGCCGATACGATGATCTTGAGATGGCTGACGAACTCGTTATGCTGATCATGGTTAGCCTTGAGTCCGAAGGAAATCATTCCTCCGTAACCCGGTGACATCTGTCTGGATGCGATCTCGTGACCTGGATCGTCATCCAATCCCGGATAGGAGACGAAGCTGACACAGGGAAGGGATTTCAGATGCTTTGCGATCTCCATCGCATTCTCGTTGTGTGCCCTCATCCTCAATGGGAGCGTAACGGATCCTCTCATGATCAGCCAAGCGTTGAAGGGACTGATGACACCGCCCAGGTTGATCTGCGACTGTGCCCGTATCTCGTCAAGATCGAATTTCCTCCCTATTATGGCACCGCCCATTGCATCGCCGTGTCCGTTGACATATTTGGTCAATGATTCCACACAGAAATCCGCACCTAGTTCTATCGGCCTCTGATTATAAGGCGATGCGAACGTATTGTCCACTGATAGCTTTGTACCGTTCGCATGGCATATCTCGGCAATCTTCCGGATATCCGATATCTTGAGAGTGGGGTTACCAGGGGTTTCGATATGGACCAGTTTGGTGTTCGGTCTTAAAGCCTTCCTGACGTTCTCCGGATCGGAAGTGTCGACCATGGTTGTTTCCACACCATACTTGTTGTTGAACAATTCATTCAGGAGCCTGTATGTAGCAATATAGGTTATGTCCGAGAAGACGATATGATCGCCAGAGTTCAGATTGGCGAAGAAAAGTGCGGATAGGGCAGATACTCCTGATGCTAGAACGATACAATCCTCTCCGCCTTCCAACGAGGCCAGTCTCTCTTGAAGATATTTCTGGTTGGTTCCGCCGTTGCGAGTATACAGATTGGAACCGGCATCGCTCCAGTTCAATGATGAGGGGTCATAAGGTAACTCGTAACTGTTTGCCATGTTGATGGGTCTCTTGAGGGCCTTTGTCCCCTCATCAATCTCGTTCCCTACATGTACTGCTCTGGTTCTGAAACCGTACTCGTTCGTCATTTGGTCACCTGTGTTGTGTAGTTTGATAATAATACATATTTCATATATGAATATAGGCTAATATAAATTGAATAACAATAGTCCAACTAAGAGCGACGGATCAATAATCAAAGGGCACGATATCGGGAAAACAGCAGTAGTGAGCTGGTAGAGAAGTAAGCAATCCTAGTATTAGGCGGAGGCGTTAGACTTCCACATGGCTTTCAGATTCCGTTCAAGGTATCGCGCTCCACTGCAAAACCAGGAGCTGGTTTCAGCTCTATAGCTACAGGTTTCAGTCCACCATGATGCTGCAAGTGCTTGCATCGAATTTTCCGACATGATATTCGACCTCGACTTCAGGGTTGATGGTCCGAATCTATTCGGCCATCATCCCAGATTTATGTCTAGATTCCTCTACTGACAGAACATGCTCACAATGGATGAACTAACGGTTCAAATTGGTGATATCCAGTACATCTTGATCGATATCACTAGCTTACCGATTCCGGCTAGAGTGAGAGCGGTGAACTCCAGAATTGCCTGTCGTATCTTCCCACCGACGACTCCGAAGAAACTGGTGTCAGATGACGTACTCAGGCATGGAATCCTGGATCCTGATGATCCCTTTGGAATTGGCATCGTTCAGAAGGTCTTGGATGGTGGTCTCGTTCATAATCTCCATGACGGCCTTCTCTATCCTCAGCCACATATCCAATGTGGTACAGCGATCCTTCCTCTGACAGTCAACGTTCCCATCCCTGATACACGGCACCGGGGCCATCGTTCCCTCGATATTCATGACCACTTCAGCGACAGTGATCTCTGAAGCGGGACGTGAGAGAACATATCCTCCTTGCGGTCCTCTCTCGCCCTTGACAATATCCGCCTTGGACAGCATCGTAACTATCTGCTCCAGATACTTGATGGAAATATCCTGGCGAGCGGAGATGTCCTTGATCTTCACTTTCCCTGAATCCTGGAAGGCTGCGATATCTACCAACATGCGCAACGCATATCTGGTCTTGGTTGATACATTCACGACCGTGTGAATCACTTCTTCGTTTATTAGTGTTGATGCAGATTCACCTATTTTCCGAAGGGAATTGTTCAACCGAACAATCCCTTGCTCAGATACCTGTCACCTCTATCGGGGAGGACAGTCACGATGTTTCCCGTTCCTACATCGTTCGCCAACCTCCTCACGGCCACCAGCAGTCGAACAAACCGTTTCCGAGGAGGTGGGCAATGGCAGCGTCCAGCAGGCGCAGTCAGGATGCTCGAAAATCGGACCACAGGAGAGATGATTATGGGAAGATATCCATTCGCAGAAGGAGTAAACGAGTACCTGCCCACGGAAGAAGGGCATTTGGAAGACGAGACTATCAAAAGTCTCCGCAGGCGTCTCATCAGATTGCTAAGATTATGCATCAGTTGAAGGAGGAGGGCAAGATCTCTTCCGACAACCCGAAGAAGATGACTCCGGAAGACATCGACGTCATTGTTGGTTTTAGGCGCAAGAGTGGAGTCAAGGCCTCCACTGTCAATAAAGATCTTGGCAACCTGAAAAAGATGTTCATCTACTTCGATAACGACGTCGTCAGCAAGTTCGAGATCAAGTATCCCTCGCACTACCCCAAGAGGTACAAGAAGCGCGGCGCTTCGCTGGAGGAGGAGAAGGTCCAGGCCATCCTCGACAAGGCCAAGAAGATCAACCCCGCCAATTGGGAGCTTATGGAGGCCTACGGTTTGGTATCTCTGGCCATATGCACGGGATTCAGGCCGAAGGAGCTTCGCATGCTTTCGATCAGCAACGTGAACGTCACGGATTCCGGCGTGGAGATCTACGCCGAGCATGTCAAGGGAGAAGGTCTCTACGGAAATGCTCGTTACGTCACCATGCACCCTGATGGGGTCGAGGTATTCAAGAGATTCCTGGATGCAAGGGCACTCAAGCTCGAGAAAGCGGGCAAGAAAGAGGATGCTCTGTTCCCACCATTGAAGCATAACGGCGGCTACATCTCTTATGGGAGGATCCGCACACTGAAGAGCTTCGTGGAGGAGGACATCGGTTTCAAGTTCGATCTCAGGAAGTGCAGGCGTACATTCGGTCAGAGGGCCATCAACGAGGGTCAGAGCATACATGATGTTTCCCTCGTCATGGGCCATTCGACGATGGCGATCACTCAGAAGGATTATTGCGACAAAGACGAGCATGATGCGGCCCGTGATATGCAGAGATATTGGGATGCGAAGGAGGCATCTGAGTGAGCTAATCGCACCCGAATCTTCGATAGGTTCGGGTGCAATCTCACTCGACATGGAGCGTCAAGGTACTCAAAACCCCAAAACAATAGAATTTTTTGAGAAGATCTGGCTAAACAAGACTGCCTAAATCAAAATAGCGGTCTGAGGCATTTGTAAGTTTACCACAACAAGCAAAAAGCCACAGACCGGATGAGCCTATGATCGGGAGCGATAAATAATCTCCCATAGGCCGATGGCCCGTAGCTTTCCTATGTGT
>JAFSYZ010000171.1 GCA_017455785.1 Candidatus Methanomethylophilaceae archaeon | reverse complement strand
GGCGTTCCATGATGAGGATCTTTCGGATGTGCTTCCGAAGTACGTGCATGACGACTACAGGGACTATCTCAGATATCAGGAGGAGATCTGATGAGAAAGGCCATACTAATCACATTGATCATCACGGCGGTCGCTGTGATCGCCGCATCGTCCATATCCTCCGATGCGGAAGATGAGGACAAGATGCTCATCGATATGGGCAATGGTGTGACATACTGGACGGTCGCTACTGGGACTGATGCGATCGCAATGGCGGAATCATTCGCCCATTCTCAGAATTTGAAATTCGAAAAAGATGACGGTAAAATCATCTGCATAGGTGAAATGGCCGAGCATGCGGTCGGAGACCAGGTATGCAGCTGGCGCCTCTTCCAATGGACTGGGGCCGCATGGACAACCAAATCCGATACTGTCCGCACAAGCGGCAGCATAGCATGGGGATTCTATCCTGATGGAACGACACCGGTGGAAACCCCTGAATATCAGGCGGCCTGGATACAGTTCAGGGGGGATTCCATGTCTTCAGGAGTCTCTGATTCCTACGGAACGGAGAAGATCGCCGTACCGTTAGAATGGTATAAGACCTACAGGACAGGATACGTGGACTCTTCGATCATCGTTGCCGGAGAGTACATGTATCACACCACATACGGTGAGACCACATCGGAAGGAGCCAGGTCTCATGCCCAACTGTACTGTCTGAACAGACTCACGGCGGATATGATCTGGAAGTTCGATCTCACAACTGGTGACGGCACATATCCTGACACAAAGGATAACGGTTACAACATCACATCCCCTGCGATCATAGGCGATATGATTGCAATCAACTCGGCCACATCTCACGACAGCGGCAAGGGCACTGTGATGGCACTCTACTTGCTGGACCGCTTCACTGGGAAGCTCATTGATTATGAGGAGATAGCACACAATCCTCCACTTAACGAGAAAGGTATTCCGGTCTGGAAGGGAAGGACGTTCGTGAACGGCGGTACATCATTGACATACGACTCCGGAGCACTGTACTTCGGAACTTCGGACGGTCGTGTTCTCGCATATTCGGTTTCACACCAAGGTCTTACCCTACTATGGGAGTATGTGCCCCCATCGGATGTAGTCGAAGGAGTGTATGTAGGGACACGCGGAAGCATCTACTACTACAGCCCTGTGATAGTGGATGTCGACGGTAAAAGGATATTATACATCGGAAATTACGAAGGATACCTCCTGGCAATTGACGCATCCACTGGTGAATCCATTTGGGAGAAGCAGTTGATCGCACTTTACGAGAAGAATCAGATCCATCGCGGAACACCTGGTGCCGTGGACCTGGTAACATACATAGGAGACGGGAAGTTAGTCGTTATCTGTTCGGACGGTGCGATGTCGCCGATAATGGGGCGCATCGTCTGCATCGATGCAGAGACAGGCGAGGGGCCTGATGGCAGCGAGTTCTACTGGAGAACTGATGGTGTCTTCCAGGGTACCGTGACCGTGGGAAAAGGCGATTTTATACTGTATGCTAAGAAGGCCAGTAAAGCCTGTGAGGATACGGACCCCGCCATCTCACAGGAAGGCCTCTACCGTTTGGACAGGAACGGAAAAACTGTGTGGAGGGTCGATTCCAACTATATCTGGTCCCGTCTCACTGTTGCCGAAGATATCGTTTATATGTCAGAGTACTCGGCCGGATTCTATGACGACGGAGGACACGTCCTTGCTAGGAACATATCCGATGGATCCATCGTCTGGTCGATAAAACTCGAACCTTACTCAAAAACATCATATTCAATGACCGCACCGACTGTTATCGAAGGCAAGATCTACGCTGCCAACGACTACGGAGCGGTCTACTGTATTTCAACCGTAGAAGGAAAGAAATGGGACGGTGGGGGAGAGATAATCCTTCCCGGCGGATTCTGGCATTGGTCATGGGCTTTGCTTATCATCGTGGCCATAGGGGCAATCGTTGTCCTTATCAGATATTATTGAGGTGAAACATGGCAGAAAAGGAAGGATTCTGGCAATTGGTCCGTAAGGGTTACCAATCGATGAAGGAGGACTTCAATCCTCCTAAGGAGGAAACTCCTAAGGAAGTGACAGAAGAGATCAGTACAACGGAAGTAGAACAGGTCCAGACAGTGGATGACGTTCAGCCTGATACGGGCACGGAGGTATCCGATGAATCGATGCAGGGTGCAACGTTCGTGAAAAGGGAGTTCGTTTCTGATGAAGAGATTATTGAAGAAG
>JAFSYZ010000029.1 GCA_017455785.1 Candidatus Methanomethylophilaceae archaeon | reverse complement strand
ATGGAGATAATCCTTGGATGAGAAGTACGAATCTCCGTCCTGTGAATGTAATCCGCCCATATCCGAACGCGGATACGCTATGAGGTCGCAGACCTGTTCCGCCGATACACCGTTATCCTCCAACAGCTGTGAGATGGGTTCAATACCATCGAACTTGTCCCTGTCCCTCTCCATGAATGTCGGTATCCTTCCGAATATCAGATCCCTGGCCAGGTCCATATGGTTGCTTTCGGTGGTCTCCTCCAGGATACCTTCCAACGTATGCGAGAAAGGTGCATGACATATATCATGCAGGAATCCTGCGGATCTAACTGCGAGATCGTCCTCCTCATCCAATCCGAGAGCCTTGGACATCCTTCCTGACAGATGATAAACGCCCATGCAATGTTCGAATCTGGTGTGATTCGCACCCGGGAACACGATGTTTCCCAATCCCAACTGCTTCACCGAATGCAGCCTCTGCATCTCTGGCCTGTCCATTATGTCGACGAAGAGTCCCTCGATGGAGATGCTGCCGTGAATGGGGTCGTGCACTGTCTTCATCATGATATCAGTTCCTGCGGATGCTCTGATTCCTCACTTCCACACCCTGCGGTGCGATTATTATGGATATGGAGTTCAAGGCGTAGGTGCGTGCCGAGTTCTCATGTGCCCCGGCCTTCAGTGACTCGATGAATGCTGCTCTATCACCAGTGAATGATTCCAGGTCCACCAATACGGTGCTCTTGGACTGTATAGCCCTTATAACGTTGTCTAGTTCCGCAGGGAAAAGAGGCCTTATCGTCCTTATCTTGAGGATGGTCATGTCCCCGGGGACATCCTCCTTAGAGAGATCCACGAACACATTGGGCGTCTCGGGTCTGGCGGACTTCTTTCCCTTGGAACGTGAGAGCATGTTCATTCACCGGTCTTCCAGAGCTTGTCACCGACGTTGTGAATCGCCTTGATGGCCTTGCCCTTCTCCTTGCTCTTGAGGGAGTTGCCGCTGCGCAATGCCATGCCGACAGCCAACGGCACCCTGTTCTTGATATCACGTATCCAGACCAGGTCGCCTTCCTTGATGTTCGGGTCCGCATCCACTATTCCCGGGCCCATGATGTCGGCTCCGTTGGTCACATACGGGACGGCACCCATATCGACGGTGACCGCACGTGCCTCCGGTTTATACTTCAACAGACCTCTGACGGTCAGGAACGGCTTCCCTTCATACACGAGTCCAAGGATGTCGTTGTTGACGAATATCAGATTGTATTCGGAACTCTCGGCCATATCCACAGCGTCCTTGTCGCCGAAGGTCTCCACTCCGAATATCTCGAATAAATGTTCCTTGAGGGCCTTTATCTCCTTCTCCCTCATCCTCTTCCTTTTACGGACCATTATGTCTGCCATCGTGGTGGGACATGACTCTGGGACATATAACGTTCACGATTATCGTGTCCCCAGGGTTGCGGATCGGTGAGAAAAGCTTTATTTTTGTACCATAACATGCGTGTGCAGGTGCACTTATGGGAATCAACATCGGTGTTTGTGAACTTGAAGCTGAGAATGCCAAATGCAGACCTTACAAGACGGATATCGTCAAGGTACATCTGAACGACCTGAAAGGATTCGAAGATGTCGCTGAGGTGGATGAGTACGTCACATTGGAGGATGCGAAGGCATTGTTCCCCGACTATGGGGCGTTCGTCAAGAGGAACAGGATCAACGAGGAAGCCGATGCGATATATATCGAGAAGGTGAAGAACTCCGACGATATGACCGTCCTCAAACCCAAGATACAGAGGAGGTTCACCAACTGGGTGAAGATGGATAAGCTGGACGATGACAGGAAGAAGAAGGCCTTGGAGATCTCCAACCCCGATGACCGTGTCACGGGTTGGGATATGGTCGACTTCGATTCCATGAACGAGATGTGCGCCTCGTGTCCATTATCATGGGACAAGGGAAGGGGATGCATAGGTGCGTTCGGTCCTGACAACAGTCTCCTGCCTCAGGTCGCCGAGAAGAGGGGATGCAAGATAATCGCATCCGCGGTCGAGAGCTCGAAGGCACAGAGGAGGTTCTCCGCGGAGGATGCGAAGGAACTCCTGAAGGAAGTGGAGATCCTCAGGGCGGCGTTGCCCGAGGAAGGGAAACTCTACGTAAGAAGGTACTCCGGTCCGTTGGACAGACTCGAAGCAGTAGCGAACGTCTCCATCAAGGAGAACTGCGGTTTCATCTTCTTCTGAGGATGAGGGGGATTCACTCCCTCTCCAACTCTTTAACGATGTTCTGGGCGAGCGAATGCAGTGCGCGCATACCCATCTCGTCCTTCTCGTACTCAAAGGGGTTCTTGGCGTTTATCACCGCCAACGGTGTGGAACCGACCACTGTCATACCATTGCCGAGCATCCAGTTGACCAATTCGGAATACACTGCGAATCCGCCGGCACGCTCCTGTACAGTGAAGGCCGCTCCGATCTTACCGTTCAATGGATATCCTCCGTACCTGCAGGCGAAACCGGCACGCTCCAGGAACATCTTCAGCTGTGCGGTACATGAACCATAGTATGTCGGTGAGGCGATGATCACGGCATCGGCCGCCTTCATCCTGTCGAGATATTCGTTCATACGGTCATCCTCGGCTATGCATCTTCCGTCACCGCGCATCTCGCACGAACTGCAATGGTTGCAGGGATTCATGTGATCCTCGTACACCTGGATGTACTCGGTCTCGATACCCTCCTTGTTCAGATCGTCCAATATCACATTCAATGCCTGCGATGTGTTGCCTAAGAGACGCGGACTTCCGTTGAGAGCGATGACCTTCATGATGCAGCGATTGGTAGGGAGCGATAAAAATGTTGACAATGATTGACCTACTCTTTTCCTGGTCGATGATTAAGATGTGTTATTAACGATAGTTAGGAAATCATTATTATCCTAACTATCTATACTAGCAGACAGGTTAGTCTATGTTAGAGATCAAGGACCTTCACGTGGAGGCTGGAGGAAGGGAGATCCTGAAAGGGATATCCCTGGATGTCAAGGAGGGAGAGACCTGTGTTCTCTTCGGTCCCAACGGTTCCGGTAAATCCACACTGCTGAGCGCCATAATGGGATACGGTACGTGCCGTGTGACCAAAGGCAAGATCATGTTCAAAGGCAAGGATATCACGGAAATGCCTGTTGATGAACGTGCAAGACTCGGGATAGGCATGATGATGCAGAGACCGCCGAACGTCGTCGGAGTGAAACTCGGCGACCTGGTCAAGGCCACTGCAGGCGGTGATGTGAAGGCTGTCGACAATGCAAGCGACTTCAAGATGGAGAGCTTCCTGGAAAGGGACATAAACGTCGGTTTCTCAGGAGGGGAGATCAAGAGGTCGGAACTGATGCAACTGACAGCGCAGAAACCGGACTTCGTCCTTCTAGACGAGCCCGAATCAGGAGTGGACCTGGAGAACATAGACCTGATCGGAAAGAAGGTACACGACCTTCTCTACGCTAAGAACAACAACTGTCCCAACGGTAAGAGGTGCGTCTCATCTTTGGTGATCACGCACACAGGACAGATTCTGGACTACATCGGTGCCGATAAGGCATACGTCCTGAGGGACGGGCTCATCAGATGTACAGGTCGCCCGATGGACATACTGAAGGACATCAAGGAAAGAGGTTACGGAGAGTGCATATCATGCAGAATGGTGAAGATGGAATAAGGAAGGCACTCGAGAAGAAGGGCGCTTTTGGCCCTGACGTGGATCTCGACTATTATGACGAAGCGGGCATGAAGGAGTCCATTCCTGACCTTAAGAAAGCTGACAAGGATACCCGTCAGATCATGGAGCACGTAGGTGTCATGGCAGACGAGGAAGGACGTGCAGGCACCATCATGTTCATCGACAACAGCATGAGCCACTGCTCGAACAAGATGCCGGAAGGCATAGAGCTGCTCAGCACCAAGGAGGCACTTAAGAAGTACGATTGGCTCAAGGATTACTACTGGAAAGCGGTCAGTCCCGAGAAGGATAAGTACACCGCGAAGACGTACCTCGATGATGCGGACGGATACTTCATACACGTCAAGAAGGGTGTGAAGGCGACGTACCCAGTACAGTCATGTATGCTGATAGGTACCAAGAAGGGAGCACAGACCCTCCACAACATAATCATCGCCGATGAGGATTCCTCATTGGACATAATCACAGGATGTACCACAGGTAACCATGTCAACGATGCACTGCATATAGGTGTCAGCGAGATCTACGTGAAGAAGAACGCATCCATCGTGTTCTCGATGATCCACAACTGGGGTACGAAGACCAAGGTACGTCCGAGGACAGGGACCATCGTCGAGGAAGGCGGACATTTCGTCAACAACTACGTCCTCCTGAACCCCGTTGGTACGCTTCAGTCGTTCCCTGTATGTCAGTTGAACGGTAAGGGGGCGTCATGCAAATTCAACACCGTGTGTATGGCGGATGAGGGTTCCAATGTGGATACAGGCGGAAGTGTGATCCTGAACGCACCCGAAACGACGGCCGAGATCATCTCCAGGAACATCGTCCGCGAAGGGAACATCATCGCACGCGGAAGCCTGATGGGTAACGCTCCCGGCATCAAGGCACACCTGGAATGCAGGAGCATCATGCTCGGAAACAAAGGAAGCACACAGTCCATCCCTGAATTGGGTTCTACCGTCTCCGATGTGGAGATGACACATGAGGCAGCGGTGGGTAAGATCGCAAGGGATCAGATCGAGTATCTCATGTCCCGCGGTTTGTCCGAGGACGATGCGGTCAGTATGATCGTCAGAGGATTCCTTGTAGGGAGCATACAGGGTCTGCCGGACCATCTCAAGGCGGAGATCGACGACGCCATAGAGAAAGCCAATCTGGGCAGCTGAACAGGGCCGAAAGGCCCTTCTTTCATCTTTATCTCATACGATAGCCATTGTGTTAAGCGCATACCGTATGGGGTATCTCTCTTTTTAAGGTCTAGAACATACCCAGAATAGATTTGATAATGATTTTTTATCCGTCACTTTAGCAATAGCAGTATATATCTGAATTATTATTCAACCATCGTAGGTAGATCTACATGGAGAAAATCAACAAGGTCTTGTATCTCGTTCTTATCTTCTTCCTTGGAAGTCTTGGAATCCACAAGTACCTCAACGGAAGGATCCTTCCCGGTATCGTACAGTTGATTCTGTCTTTCATCTTGATCGGAAGCATCATCGCACTGGTCGAGTTCATCTGGGGCATCATCAAGCTCGAGAAAGATGAGAACGGAGAAATCACAATCCCTACAGGATTCTTCGACTTCCTGTGAGGAACAAACATTTTGCCCGTTCACCGGGCACATTTCCTTTCTTTACATTGTCAAGGTGTTGTCATACGGATTGTATGCACCGATAAGACGAATCATACTGAATACAGAAACATCCCTGACTCCGAATAATCACCCATATGGGTAAAGGGTTTGTATTTGTTACGATTTTCGTAATATATTACTCGGAAAATACGAAGTAAGTTAAATAAGTAAATCGATATACGAAACAGTAGGTGAGCTACTAATGGAGAAAATCAACAAGATCTTGTATCTCGTAATCATCTTCTTCCTCGGAAGCCTTGGAATCCACAAGTTCATCAACGGAAGGATCCTCCCCGGAGTCGTACAGCTGATTCTGTCATTCATCTTGGTCGGAAGCATCATCGCTCTGGTCGAGTTCATCTGGGGCATCTTCAAGCTCGAGAAGGATGAGAACGGAGAAATCACAATCCCAACAGGATTCTTTGATTTCGTGTAAAACCCATGCCCGCTCAAACGGGCCAATTTCTTTTTTTTGATGCCTGGTACAATGATCGTAATCGTGTAGCATTAGGTGCTCTCGGACCTCATTCGGTCCGCTATACTAAGGGTCGTCGAACGTCGTCACTGTAAAACCGTTTATACATCGGATGTCCTACCCGGTAACGTGAAACTTCGTTGGATCTTCCTATTGTCTATCGTTGCCATCGTATTCCTGACGGTCCCGCAGAGTTACGTCGATGCCGATGAGGGTGATGAAGACGATGAGGGCGACGATCCCGAATGGATCGAGATCGATGACATAACGTATGTACCGATAGACGATGTTACCGTCTATGCCAACCAATGTTTCAAGGAGGATCCGGTTGTCGTCATCCCCCCGACTATAACATACGAGGATGTGACCTATGAGGTCGTTTCCATAGGAACCAATTTCATCTGCACCGAACTGGAAAGCATCACGATCCCATACACGGTGACGGAATTGGAGGATAGCTGCTTCGAATGTAGAACGTTGAAGGAACTCAAGGTGGATGAGGACAGTCTGACATTCAGTTCGGTCGACGGCATCCTTTATGACAAGAACAAAGCCATGTTAATCAAAGTTCCTTCAGCGAAAAACATCAATGTCTACAACATACCTGCCACCGTTACCATTCTTTCGAAAGGTTGTTTCATGGACTGTACATCGCTTTACGAGATCAATATGCCGAACACGATATATGTCATACCTAACAGGGCATTCGAGAACTGCACAAATCTGGAATTCATAAATAAGACCACGTTAGGCAACAGACTCCCCGATTCCATACGTATGATTGCTCCGAATGCGTTCTATAACTGCAGTTCCCTGAAGCAGCTGACGATGCCTAATGAACTGGCATATATCGATGAGGAAGCGTTCCGCGGTTCCGGACTCACAAGCTTCACCATCCCCAAATATGTAACATACATCGCATCCGGCGCATTCGGTTTCTGTAAGAACCTGGAACGCTTCATCGACGGCGATGGAAGCACATATGTGGCCACAGACGGGATACTCTATGAGACCAAGGGTGCGGAAGTGATTCTACATTCCTATCCATGTGCCCGTGCGGATGAAGTATTCACGATCACGGGAGAAACAACGGACATAATGGGAAAGGCGTTCATGGGAACGAATAATCTGAAGGAGGTCATTCTATCACCCTCTCTGAACACGATACCCGATCTGGCATTCTACGCATGCACCTCACTGGAGAGGATAACGATACCGGATTACATCCTGGTGATTGACTATATGGCATTCTGTCAATGCAAAAATCTCAAGGAGATAACAATGATGGAAGGTCTTGTGAAGATCGATGGGTTCGCTTTCGCATACACTGCAGTAGAATGCATAACGATACCTGCTTCAGTGAAATACATCGAGGAAGACGTAATGAGTTCATGCGAGTCCCTGGTATCCGTCGATGTCAAATCGGAAAGCCTGAAAATCGGTGGTTGGACGTTCGCAAACTGTCCAAAGCTCACAGAGGTCAATTTCTACGGAACGGACATAACGTTCAACGATTCCACATTATCATACATCAACGGTGAACAACCGGTGATCGTGACCGTGACCAAGGACGTTAAATTCCCGGATGATATGCTCTTGGATCCGAACGTCATAATCAAAATCTTCGGAGAACGTCCCTACCCGTGGGAGAACCTGATCGGTGTCTTCTTCTGTGTCCTATTCATACTCCTGATAGTACGTAGCATCAGGGAAGTGTGAGCAACAGACCTGCCATTCTATAATCCGATATCATCATTGTTCACCGTCTGGCCTAAATTATATTATTAAACGCCTGATAAGATAAAGTGACCTTCGGAACAACCAGCGGCGACAGGGATGTCATCCTGGAAAGGAACGGACGTGACGATTATCTACGCATCACGGTCATAGATGACGGTACCGATTCCTTCATCGACGGATATCGCATGAAGGTATCGTCATACAGGGAATCCGACGGGACCCTCGAACTCCTGGACGATAAAGGGACGTGCGCCATACTGCATATCAGGGGGTGTGAATGATGGAT
>JAFSYZ010000170.1 GCA_017455785.1 Candidatus Methanomethylophilaceae archaeon | reverse complement strand
TTCATGTCGTTCTTCCCTGGGGTCAGGAAGGACCTCAAGGCCTATGCGGTATATGTCATTGGTCATCCGAGGGTGAGGTTCAGACGCACCGTACCAAGGAATGAACGTGAGATCTTCTGGATGTAGTACATTCCATCGGTCATTCTCAATGCCGTCATAACCAGTCTATTTGAACATATCCAGATGTTTAATCTTTATACACATGTGCTGCTTTCGGAAGGAGTGCGGATCGGGCAGATTATTAGATGCCAGTTACAAACTACTTTATATCATGTTTCGATAACATAAATCAACGGGCCCGTGGGGTAGCTTGGTATCCTTCGTGCTTGGGGTGCACGTAACTCCAGTTCAAATCTGGGCGGGCCCACCACCCCGGTTATTTACATAAGGTCCTGATCATCATGAAGGTCTTCGTTTACGATTACGGACAGTCGGATGAGGCGGAGTATTTCACAAGGTACACCAAAGAGATGGGAATCGAGTTGGGATATACCGAGGAGGACCTTAGACCTGACAATTGCGATCTTGCCTCAGGTTCGGATTTCATAACCATAACACCGAATAAGGTCACCCCTGACATGATAGACAGGTTGAAGGAACTGGGTGTCAAGATGATATGTACCAGATCCATAGGTTACGACCATATCGATGTGGAGTATGCCAAGAAGGTCGGTATGATCGTCACCCACATCACATACAATATCGAGGGTGTGGCGGAGTACACCGTGATGATGATGCTCATGGTCGTCAGGAGGATCAAGGAGATGCTCCAGAGGACGATGGCCAATGATTTCACGATGAACGGTCTGCTCGCTAAGGAACTGAAGGACATGTCCGTCGGTATAATCGGTGCGGGAAAGGTAGGTACATCCGTACTCAGGGACCTTTCTGGATTCGGTTGTAAGCTATGCTACTTCAACCGCACAAGGAACGAGGAGGCAGAAAGATATGCGGAACGTCTGGAGTTGAACGATCTTCTGTCAAGATGTGATATCATCTCATTACACCTGGAGCTCAACAAGGACACTTTCCATTTCATCGATGAGGAAGCGTTCTCTAAGATGAAGGACGGTGCCATTCTCGTCAATACAGCAAGAGGCCCTCTTGTGGATACAGATGCTCTGTTGGAATCCCTCAGGTCGAATAAGATCTCGGGGGCCGCCTTGGATGTGGTGGAGGGCGAGTTCAATTATTACTATCACGACTGCAGGGACAAGGACCTGGAGGATCATTACATTGGTATATTGAGGAGGATGCCCAATGTGGTGTTCACGCATCATATGGCATTCTACTATGAGGGTTCCATCAGGGACAGGGTCCACAACTGTCTGATTGGTATGAAGGCATACGTGGACGGCAAAGAGATGCCATACCGTCTGGCCTGAACAGTTTTAACCATCCAATGCGGTACAATAATCATGGATGAAAGGGCATCGGACCTCCTGATCAAGGGCTATCATAGGGAGAGACTCACGAAGGATGATTGCAGATATCTTCTGTCATTCCAGGAATTCTCACCGGAGGCCACGTTCGCAAGGGACCTGTTCACGCGTTTCTTCAGGGAACAGTGTGATAATACTGCTGCTATAGGAGCACAGATTGGTGTCTACACAGGACCGTGTTCGGGTGATTGCGGTTTCTGTTACTTCGGTGCATCCCACACCTCATCCAAGGCGTATCAGATGACTGATGAAGTACTAGTGGATTATCTAGAGGGGTGTATCAGGGACGGAGATGTTAATATGGTGTCCTTAATGACGAACCATGATTGTCCAGTTGAATTGCTGGCACATTACATCGGAATAGCAAAGGACATCTTGCCGAAGGAAGTAAGGATTATGATCAACACCGGTGACAGGACTGCCGAAGATTGCTCTGTCTTAAGGAAGGCAGGAGCCGAAGAAGCATATCATGTCTGCAGGATGGGGGAGGGCAAGGATACCGCATTGGACCCTGAGGATAGGAAAAGGACGATCAGGAATCTTATCGATGCAGGATTTACTGTGGCCACATGCACCGAACCAGTGGGTGCGGAATATTCGGTAGATGAGGTGATCGATAATTATTTTCTCGGAATGGAACTTGGCTGCACCACAGGTTCTCTAGCCATGCGTATGCCTGTGTTCGGTACCCCATTGGGGGGTAAACCGACCCTATCCATCAAGAGATACAGGCAGATGCAGGCGGTACTGGGTCTTGCATCCTCATGGCATGAGGGTTCCAAGAAGGTCACAGGTTGGGATACAGGATTCTTCTCGGGCCTCAACTCCTTATCAGCCGAATTAGCCGGCAGCCCTAGGGATTCAGCACCGTTTTCGGAGAAGAGTGTCGGACACACCTTGGAGTGGTGCAGACGTACGTTGTTCGGTGGTGGTTATGACAAGATACGTATGGCTGACGGCTCTGTCACAAAGTTAGATCTGGATTATCTTGTCAAAACAGGGTCGATATGATCAGATGTTGAAGTCGCCTGTCTTGATGATGCCCATCTTACGGAATATCCTGTCTATCACGAAGACGATCGCAATGGCTGCAACGACACATATCAATACCACTTCCACAACGGCCACAGGGTCGTAGGACATCACCTTGAAGGTATCTATCAGGCCAACGAAACCGGATGTGCCCATGCCTGCACCTACCGAATCCGTCTTGAAACTGAAGAAATAGGCGAACGGTGCCAATATCGCCGATGTGATTATCGTCGGTAACCAGATCACCGGTTTCCTGATGATGTTCTTGAACTGTAGCATACTTGTTCCGATACCAACGGCGATCACCTTATCGAGACCGTTATCGTGTGCCGTGTGCACTGCGAATCCTACCATCTGGACGCAACAACCTATCAATGCCGCCCCTGCTGCGAGTGGAACGTTTCCAATCTGTATGGCGACACATATGGCGACCGAGCTTATCGGAGCTGTGAGGGCCATGCCTACAAGAACACATACGATGATGCACATGGGAAGAGGCGCCAATTCGAAGCTTGCTTTGATGATATCGCCTATGAACAGGGTTATGTGGTGAACTGGATCCGCAAGGACAATGCAGTATAGCAGTGCTATAACCAACCCTACGAGAGGGACAAGGATCAGGTCCAACGATGTCTTTTTCAAACGGGACAGGGCAGCCAGGACGATTACTGTACAGACATAGCACGACAGCGGATCGGACGCTGTGTAGAATTCTCCTTTAGAGATCTCGAACATCAGTGTCCCGGCCATTCCTGCCGCCATGAGTACAACGGCGTGGATGCCGTCCTTTTTCAATGATAAGGCGACACCGAGACCGATACCGGCACCCATCAGGCTCTTGATGAGTGTCGCGAAGGTATCGATCTTCTCCAATCCAGGGATATCCGATATCACGGACAGTATCGTACCGATGATGAGAGTGCCGAACAGACCCAACGCCATACCGTTGGTGGTGCGCATCAGGAATTCCTTGACGCTCATCTTTTCGGTATCGGATGCCTCGTGTCCGTTCATAATACTCGATTGGACATCTTGTACTTAACTCCAACAGGCGAATGGTCCATGTGCTCCATGTGTCCGTCATACGCAGGTACGTTGTGATCCTTAGGTTTCCATCTCAACAGCATCACTGACATGGATATCACAAGGACAGAACCCAGATTGTGCATCAGTGATCCGGTAATAGGGTCCAATATGCCCGTCATTGCAAGAATCAACGCTATTGCATTGACTGTGGTTGCTATTGCGAGGTTCAGATGGATGGTCCTTTTGGTCTTTCTAGATACCTCATATGTGTAGACCAATGGTCTGATGCCCTCTCTTACAAGTACAAGGTCGGCGGATTCTATCGCTGCATCCCTGCCCTTGCCCATGGCTACGCTCACCGTGGAAGCACGCAATGCCGCGACATCGTTGATACCGTCCCCGATCATGCACACGTGCTTTCCCCAATGCTCCTCTTTCCTGATGGCTTCCAACTTGTCGTCAGGCAGGCATCTGCTGCGATATCTGTCGATACCAACCTGGTCCACCACATTCCTGGCGGCACCTTCCGTATCTCCGGTGAGCATCATGGTCTCGATGCCGAGATCCTTGAGTTCCTTCACTGCGTGGATCGCATCGTCCCTTACGGTGTCCGATAACAGTATGATGCCAGTGAATCTCCCGTTTATGGATACATGGACGATAACGTCTCCGCCGTTCTGATAGCTGAATGTGCGAAGGATATCGTGTTTGTCCATCTCGACATCGTTGTCCTTCAGAAGTTCGGGGCTGCCCACACATACCTTCTTACCATCCACGTAGGCCACTATCCCTTTTCCGGGTACTATCCTGCTGTCCGCGATTCTCATACTCTCCGTTTCTTTGGAGGATGCTATGCATCTTCCGATGGGGTGCTCGGACATGCTTTCCGCTGCCGCTGCATATCTGAGTACGGTGTCCATGTCGTACTCGTCATCGAATGATACCGCTTGCCTGATGGACAGTTCTCCTGTCGTGATGGTTCCTGTCTTGTCGAAGGCCATGACGGATATGCTGGCCATCCTTTCCAGGGCATCGCCCTTTCTTACCA
>JAFSYZ010000169.1 GCA_017455785.1 Candidatus Methanomethylophilaceae archaeon | reverse complement strand
TGAACCTGGAGAAGGGGATGGATGAGATCTATTGGGACGTCACCGGCGGCGAAGCCACACTGAAGAAGGTCACCAAGAAGTATCATGGGATGGATTTCGAGAGCGAGGAGATCAGCGAGAGGCTGCAGAAGTATGAGCAGGACTACTACGAGAACTTCGATCCGGATACAGTGGATCCCGAGGAGCTCCTGGTCAAGGCAAGGGAGCAATACGAGAAGGACAAGGCCCTGAAGGAAGAGGTCATCCGCAACAGGAGTAAGAACAATTCCAATAGATAGAATAGTTTATTCACCCTACCAATACCCTACCATTACCTTACCAGTTTGGTAGGGCATATATAACTATTCTACTATGACCTTTCATGCATCTTCCAAGAAATCCTCCAAAAATCGAATCGATTTTATCAAACGAACAGAAATCAAAGGATATACTGTCTGAAGAAATCAAGGAATATGCAAAAGAATTCAATAAGAAATATCTTCACTGGTCGGAGGTACGTTTAAGAGATACCGGATCTTTCGATCCGGATATAGTTTGGGCCAGAATGAAACTGGTACGCATGGATAACAGTACGACCGTCATTTTCGGAAAAACACGTTATCATTATTACATATCAGACAGGATTATGAAGATGTTGCACGAGTTCGATATGAGGGCAACGGTAGGTCTGTTCCCTGATACTATCGATTCACATAGGAAGGTCTATTATTCAGTCAGTTCGCTGATGGAGGAATCCATCGCTTCAAGTCAGATGGAAGGTGCGGTTACCACAACCAAGAAAGCCAAGGAGATGCTGCGCAAGAACATCCGCCCGAAGGACAAATCGGAAAGGATGATTGTGAATAATTACAGAGCGATGCTATTTACCAAGGATCATAATAATCAACAGCTTTCGCCTGAATTAATCAAAGATATACACAAGATTGTGACGGAGGGCACTTTAGAAGAAGGATATATGGGTAAATTCCGTGACAATGACGACATCGTTGTCCAGGATTCTCTTTCAGGAGAAGTATTCCATCAGCCCATACCGAGGGATCAGATAGACTCGGCAATTCAGCAGCTTTGCGATTTTATCAATGATGAAAGCGAATTCTTGCATCCGATCATTAAAGGAATAATCTTGCATTATGCGATTGCATTCATACATCCTTTCGAAGATGGTAACGGGCGTGTTGCACGTACGCTATTCTATTGGTACGAATTGAAGAGCGGATATTGGCTCATGGAGTATCTGGCTCTGTCCAGATACATAAAGGACCATAAGGGGAAATATGAGGAATCATACGTGTTTGGAGAATCCGATGGAAATGACATGACCTATTTCATTCTGTACAATTTGAAGGCTCTTATGGATTCAGTCGACAAATTCGAGGAATATCTTAAGAGGAAAATAGAAGAAGAACGTATGATGAAGACGAAACTCTCTGATTACGGTCTGAATGACAGACAGATCAGAATAGTTACAAGTCTGATGAATGGCGGTACGGTAACAGTGAGATCTGTGGAGAATCAGTACATGGTATCATTGAATACTGCAAGGGCCGACATCAGAACTTTGGTCGATATGGGATTATTGACTGAGACTGGAAGAGAAGTCAATATGAAGGTTTATTCTTGGTCAGGAAAGAAGATCTGATACCCTACCAATACCCTACCAATACCCTACCAATTTGGTATTGTAATCAAGTATTGAACAAGAATAGGCTAAGTTTTGGAAAGGTTTTCACACCCCTAGTCGTCAATCGCAAGCAGTTGAAAATGCTTATCAGCGATTTTATGACTTTGTGTATCTATTCAGTATATAATACGATACGCTTCAATCATCCCTTAATCCAAGGATAGAATCCTCCATACCCGCCCTTCGGCTGATATAGTCGCATTGTCTATTTCCGATACCTAAAAGGAGATAATCGACGCCATCAAGAGGGGCCCATACATCAAATTACACGATCTTTGCGGATCGGAACGATATCCTGACGCCGAAGGGATATCTCAATGTCCTTTTCCCGTGGCTGCCATCACCCCTTCACTCAACGCGAGGAGAGTTATTGTGAATCGCGCCTCACTTCTTCCTGCTTGATTGTTCTTCTTTATTCGCCGCATCCGCATAACCCCCTCGCTATCAGCTCCGTTCCGGGGTTCAAGCAAGCCCCTAAGAAAAAGGAGTTGAAGAAGATGGTAACATCGGAAGAAATGAACATGACCTTTCAGAAGGTCGGAAACGATTTCGGATTCGAGAACGTAGATTCAGAATTCTCGCCCTTCAGAGAACTGAAGATAAAATGGTGCCGCACGATGGACAACGCGAGCTTCACCGTCTCAGACTATCCTGAGGAGGCACCGATCGAGGTCATTGAAGGCATCGCAAGGACGATCTTCTCGAAGATCCGCGCTGAAGAGGAGACGGGCTATCCGGAATGTGCTATGGGATGGCTCACATCAGATGGATTCAGGGATATGAACCAGGAGAGGTACATCGAGAGGAGCAGGGACATCGGACACACCGGTGAAGCAGAGAACGAAAGGCTCTGGGAAGCCTATCGCAGGCTTGTGGATGCAGGACTGATCGGCGAGATCAAAGGATTGAGACTGTTCTGGTCCAATGATAAGTCCGTATCCAAAGCATGTCAGAGCTCATGCCTGATGAGGGTGGTGATCATGAACAGGAGATTGCTCGGGAGCGAGGTCCCCCACGAGGTCCTGGACTATTGCCTCCTGCACGAGATCGCGAACATCTCGACGGATTTCGGCATCGACATCCTGGAGAGGAGGAAGGAGGTCACGGACATCATGTCAGAGTATCCCGGGAAGGAGATCGCCAGGAATTGGCTCTACCGGGTGATGATGGAGATATGAAAACAGAGGGGGCGGATAACCCCCTCATCATCAGACTCTGGCGGATCATGCATGGACAATGAAAAGGCGATACAATGGTTTATAATGAAGATGAGACTATGAGAATACGGTGAGATAAATGGCGACCAAGAGTTTCTTTGAGGATATGGTCATCGATACCGAAGAGGCAGCCGACAGGCTGATAGCGGCGTTCGACGAGGCCGATTCAGGTGCGCCCGGCATCGACACCTCCGACACCCATAGGGTCATAACCGACCCTGAAGAACTGGGGAGGATTCTGAATTGGTGAATGGGCAGATCATAGCACCTCTGCGTACTGTATTGAGGAAATACGGGGAGGAGAAAGTTATAGAGATCCTGAGCACGTACCATGATTGCATCGGATCGGATCAGGAATCCTTCCTGAAGGATAAGGCCATCATGATGGAGAAGAAGAACATGTGCAGGACATACCTTGCCATCGATGGCGATAGCAGGATCCTGGGATACTACAGCATCGGACTCAGATGCATGAAGGTACCGAAGAAGAAAGATGAGGATGGTGAAGAGATGAAGGATGACAGATTCACCTTGAGGATGAATGTGGATCCCGAGACTAGAGTCGCACAGTCATATCTCATCGGACAGCTCAGCAGATCCAGGGATGCTCCCAAGGGTTTCGGGTCCAAATTGATGGAAGATGCCATACGCCATATCATGGATGCCAATCTGATAGTAGGCTGCAGATTGGTCAGAGTGGACTGCGATGATAAGCTGATCGGCTACTATTCCAAACTGGGATTCAACGAGATCAAGAAGAATGATGACGGGGATCTGAACCAGATGGCCTACATCCTGAGAAGTACGGAAGGATCTTAAAGAACATGACAAGCGAGATGTATGCTATATGCAGGGCCGCTTATCCTATGCTAAAAGGTTATCAGTTTTTCCACGGTACATAAATGGCAGATACGGATGGGATAATTTGAATAGTCTTTAATGATACAGCATATCGTGAATGAAGTGATAAAGGGATTCTTGAATAGATACGATCGTCACGGGCTGATAATCTGCGGAATTGTGGCGTTGGTCGTCATTGTGATCGCGATAACGGCTCTGGTGTATTCCATTGAATCAAGTTGGACAGCGGCAGGTACAGTTTGCGCAGCAGGCATAGCCGGGATAGGTATCGTTTACAGTAGTATAACAGTCTGGCTGATGAAGGAGGAGAGCAGGCCCTTCGTTTTCGTTGATTTTATTGTGGATGAAAATGCACCTGTTTTGATTGATCTAGAGCTAAGCAACTGTGGAAAAGGCTCTGCTATTGATGTTAGCATCGAGGTCACCGCACCGAACAACGAAGATGAGATGAAGGCGAAGGGAGCGATAATTCAATGCATATCGGACATGTCCATCATCAATAACTGTATACTGTACCTACCGCCAGGAAGGTCGTTTGATATAAGGTATGGTGTGGGTCACATGATTAATTAATACCTTCCGTTCCAATACCAATTCACAATAGAATACAAGGATATCTATGGGAAGAAATACTCTGATAAAATCTCCATTGAACCTATGCATCTGATGAGCTGTTCCTCAGTGGATAAGAGGACTGATGCATTGTTGGAGGAATTGAATGGCACACTCTCGTCCATAAGTAAGAGTTTAGAGGAACTCAGTAGGCATCATGCAGGATGAGGGCGGTATGTGTCACGGTCGACAAAGAAGAAGCCACTGGTTCTTTCAAGAGTGTGTATGGGAAGGATCTGTATCTCAGGACATTCGAGGAGCTGATGAACATGGTCGGGGATATAACGCGCGGAAGCGATATCGACATCGCCATGGATCAGCAGAGGTTCGTTAAGACCGAGGTCCTGAGGGATGCTGCTCAAAGGATGGCCGTCGGATGTAACGTCAAGAAATGCGATAAGAAGGTATCGACGGATGATCGTGCGATACAGGTCGCCGATTTCGTAGTCGGCGCCGTGAACCACAGATACAGCAACGGGGACAGCAAATACTACGGTATGTTATCCGAGAAGATAGTCATAGCCCGTATGTACTAAGGGCCACCAAAGGTCGCCGACATACGGGTCTTACTCTGACTATTCATGTTATGGCGATAACATATTTTATATTATCCGTTGTAACCAATTGTGTTCGGTAATTCAATCAGTCTCCCCGGCCAGACGGTAGCTGAGGCGGAATGCCGACTACGGCGTCAGGTTCCAGACGAACACGGTTTACACACCCAACGGTGCCCGGCACTTATAGATACGATCGGAAGGTATCGTCGGACATGAGGTATGCCAGGCGCGCCCCCCTGTACTCGTTAGCGAGATCTATCTCGTACCCTGCGCAAGCGAAAGCCGTTCCGCAGCGATAGGCCTTGTTCCATCTTCCCCCCACGGTGATCGAGAGCACCCCGCTTTCCGCTCCGTTCACCATATCCCCGGGATAGTCGGGGTCCGTGTATGAGTCGCGGTTGCCGTTGGATGATGTGGGCGTATCCCATGTCGCGGATGCCGCGGATGC
>JAFSYZ010000168.1 GCA_017455785.1 Candidatus Methanomethylophilaceae archaeon | reverse complement strand
TTCATCATAGAGAGGTTCTTCAGATTTGCGATGGGGCTCATACATCGGCTCTATCGCCATCACTATGATGAATACAAGAGGTGCATGTCTCCCAGGAGATACACCGTTGGCATGATGTACGTCTACATGGGCATCGGCCTTTCCGAGGTCGATCTTCTTCACGTCCTCTATGCCTAATATCACTCACGTCAGAGGGAATTCGGACATCTGGTACATCTAATATGAGAGATGTGCCGAGGGGCCTGATGACGGGGATCCCATTGCTCCGGAACGGATTTCCGGAACGCCGCATCCCTTGATTCAATAATCGTGAAACATTGGATAAAAGATTTTCTCAAGTAGCTTACATACGATTGGATAATTGCCTCATTGATTGAAAGCAAACCATTCAATAAGCTGTTACCAACTCGATTTTCTGTCCACCTATCAGAATTCTGAATCCTAATGTACAATCATACTGAATTCCATCAGCCCCTGTTGTACAACAAATTATGTCAAACATAATAACCTCTGGATGCAAATAATCTGGTCCCTTGACCACAACGTTGTAAACAATATTACATTGAATAGAATCAATAAGTTTCTTGAACGAAGCAGTGTTGTATTCGTTTGTTCCAAATACCGCAGTCCATTTACGGTGTTTTCCTTCGTTATTTCTGAGATAGTCTATTTTTTCCTGTGTGACAATAATGGTGTCCGAAGAATAATCAACTTGATGCGGATAAATCGCGTTGATATGGTGTGTTATGTTTCTAGTGTCCGGGAATACAGATGTGATTGCATGAGCCAGAAACGACCCATAACAATCTTCAGTAATTATCGCGACATCATAATTGTCTCTTAACAAATCAAAGAACGGGTTATTTGTTTCGGTAGACGATTCAGGGCTTGATTCGATTATGGCGTGAGTCTTAGTTATTATGCTTGTTTGAGGTAAACATCCTGCTGGTAGTGTACTCGTAATCATCTGATGTTTTGTCTATAAGGAAAACTCATCAATTTGCGCACGGACCAGATCTCGTCTGTCAATCCCATCTCCATCGCCGGACTCTTCCTGTCGTGACCTTTGCTCAATGTCATATGGGGCCTGCAGAAGTTGTAATATGCCTTGAATACATGGCAAGATTGTTCAAGTGCCAGCATATCCTTGGAGAATGTCATCGATATCCTCTTCAACCTGGCCAGCGAATTCCTAATGGTCAGATTCATACGTTCTACGGCTGATGTGTTGAACCATTCCTTCGGAATGGTTCCCGACATCACCTTGTATTCAACATTCTCCAGCTTCATCCCGTTCCTGGTCTTGATCACCTGTCCGTTATTCAAATAATCGGGGAACCTGAATTTCCATTTCGGAGGGCGTCCGCGCCCTCCGTAGGGTTTGCGGACATTTTTTCCCAAATGCCTGAGGAGGGCCTCCTGGTACACCCTGTATCCGTCAGTCATATGGATCGGACTGTAGGGATCCTTCAATTTTGAGATCATATCTCCGATGAAACCGTATCCTACGATATTGCCGCGTTCATCGGGATGCATACCGATGAGATACTTGCTGGAAGCATCGATACAGGTCCATATCCATAAGCCCTCTGAGGTGAACTGCTCTCCATGGAATTTTAGTTTTTTTTAAGAGTGCCAGACATCTCATCGAACTGTACACATCGAGGTTCCAATCCTTTTTCGAAGGAGGAGGAAACGGCATCGGCCTGGGCCGATGCCCTTGCCCTCCACCTTTGGACAGTACTGATGCTACAGCCAACGGTCCTGGCTGTAGCACGGATGCCCATGCCCTCATTCATACACCTGATGGCACGGTCGAACTTGTCCGAATGGGATCTGAGTCCGTCATACGCTGTCTCTGAACGACTGTTGAAATAATGGCCGCATTCCTTACAGTAGTATCTCTGACTGATCTGGCCGCAAGCCTCGTACGTTCCGTTCCCGACTATGTTGTCGCCTCCGGCGACACCAAAGTACCTGCATTTTGGATTAACACAGGACACATCCGAAAACTGTCCTTTGGGTCCTCTTTCTCCCATATCGATTCACCTAATGGGATATGGAGTTTTAAATATATCAAAACATCAGATGATTACGAGTACACTACCTTTTCTTATTACATTCGAGATTATCCTCTGTTTCACTACATCCGCAGAGATGGCTTTTCTTCATACATATGATCGGTTCAGCACAACCCCCCCTGCTTACAGCAGTCGGATAGGGGATTTGGGCACAAAAAACGTTTTAGAATCCATACAAACAGATGTTTTGATTTGTTCGATATTAATTAGATTGCATACAATTAAATAGTACACAATCATTATACCGATCAATAACAGGAGATAATAGAATGAATATCTATGATTTCGAAGTGAAAGCCAGGGACGGAACGATGGTTCCTCTCTCGAACTACAAAGGCAAAGTCATAATGATCGTCAACACGGCGACTGGCTGCGGTTTCACGCCCCAGTACGAGGACCTTCAGAAGATCTATGACGAGTTCAAGGACAAGGGTCTCGAGATCCTCGACTTCCCCTGCAACCAGTTCAAGGAGCAGGCACCGGGAACCGACGAAGAGATCCACACGTTCTGCAAAGGAAGATTCGGAATAACATTCCCTCAGTTCTCCAAGATCGATGTGATCGGCGACAATGCGGATCCCCTTTTCAAATACCTCTCCGCGAACACCAAGTTCGAGGGATTCGGTGCAAAAGGACTTGTCCTCGGACCTGTGGTAAAATCCATGGACAAGGATTACAAGAACAACGGAAACGTAAAATGGAACTTCACAAAATTCCTGATCGGACGCGACGGGGAGATCCTCGCCCGTTTCGAACCCACCACGGGAATGGGAAAGGTCAGGGAAGCAGTGGCGAAGGCAATCGAGTGATCCCATGCTATCGGAGGACAGATACGCCTGCCTCAGGCTTGAGAATCAGCTGTGTTTCCCCCTCTATGCCTGCGCTAAGGAGGTCGTGAGGAGATACAAGCCCATCCTTGATGAACTGGATATCACGTATACGCAGTACATCACGATGATGGCCCTGTGGGAGCACAGGTCGCTGTCCTTAAAGGACATCGGCGCCATGATCTGTCTCGATTCCGGAACGCTCACCCCGCTGCTGAAGAAGCTCGAAGAGAAAGGATATGTGGAACGCAGCCGCGACCGGGATGATGAAAGGGTCCTGACGGTGTCTGTCACCGAAAAGGGGATGGACCTGAGAGAAAGGGCCCTTTCCGTTCCCGGCTCCGTCGCCACATGCATACCCATCTCTCCTGAGGAAGCCTTAATATTAGCAAGGATACTCAGGAGGATGATGGCTGAATTCTCCGCCCAGCAGCAGTGACCTCTCCGGTGGAAAACACTATCCAGAAAAGATCTGAACAATGATTGTTAAGTGATTCCATGACAATAGAACAAATCACCTACAAGAACATCGACCCCTCTGTCCGTAAATCGATAATGATCGGCCTTTGTCTTGCTATGCTCTGTGCATGTTTCGACGGTACCATCGTCGGTACCTGCGGGACAAAGATAGCCAATCAGCTCGGCGGGGACGGTCTCTTCACGTGGATGGTGACGGCGTACCTTCTGTGCGAATGCATCACCATTCCTATCGCAGGAAAACTATCGGACCTGTACGGAAGGAAACCCCTCTTCCTCATCGGTCTGTTCATCTTCGTCGGAGGATCCGTCGTGGCGGGAATGTCCACGAACATGGAGATGCTCGTCATCTGCCGTGGTGTCCAGGGTCTCGGAGGAGGAGTCCTCATACCCGTCGCCACCGCTGCCATCGCCGACCTCTACGCCCCCCATGTAAGGGCAAGGATGCAGGGAATGCTGGCCATGATCTTCGGAGTGGGATCTGGAGTCGGCCCCATAATCGGCGGATTCATAACCGAGAACATCGACTGGCGCTGGTGCTTCTACATCAACGTACCCATCGCCATCGTCGCGTTCATATTCACCATCAGGAAGTTCCCCTCGCCGGTGATCGTGTCCAAACCGGTCATCGATTACAGAGGTATCGCACTGCTGACGGTGTTCCTCACCAGCCTGATCATCCTGTTCGAGTGCGGAGGATCCGAATTCGAGTGGGCAAGCGTCCAGACCGCCGCTCTGATCGGAGTGATGCTCATCGCCGGTCTGCTGTTCGTGCTGACGGAGAGGAAAGCGAAGGAACCCGTACTCTCGCCCAAACTGCTGAAGAACCGCACCGTCATGGCCGGAGCGATGTACATGATGATCTTCGGTATCGGTATGATGGGTGCGATGACGTTCGCAGGATACTTCGGTACCTTCATACTGTTCGAACTCGACACGCTGAGGTCGAGCTACTACACCCTGTTCCTCGTAGGAGGGATGATGATATCCTCTGTGATCTCCGGTGCGTTATGCGAAAGGACAGGTTACAGACCGTGGCTCGTCATCGGACCGATTGTGGTGTTCATCGGCCTGTACCTGTTTTACATGATGAATGTGGACGGCGTTGCGCCTATCGCTACGGAACCCTACTACACCATCATCGGCAAGCCCATCGACCTCTACTGCGTCGCACAAGCCGTCCTCGGTCTCGGTCTCGGATGCATGATGACCCCCGTCATGGCGGCCGTCCAGAACAGTTCAGAGATGCATGAGATAGGGATGAACACATCCGCCGTCAATCTGCTCAGGTCCGTAGGTACCGCAGTCGGTACGGCCGTGTTCACGATGCTGATCAACGCTCACTACGCCGAGAAGGTGAGGGAGCTCGTCGAGATGGATCCCGCAGGTCTCATCACCGACAAGGCGACGGAATTCGTCAGGGCAATGATCGGTTATCTCACCACACTGCCCAACGTGTCCAACGAGGTGCTCCAGGCGTTCGTGGATTCGGTCCACTTCGGATTCATCGCTGGAGGATGCATCATACTGTTGGCATCGGTGATCGGATTGTTCATCAAAGCGAAGACGACGACGCAGCTCGCTCGCGAAAGGAAGGAGAGCGTCGAAGAGATCGAAGCGGAATGAAACCTTTGGGGCGGGCGACCGCCCCTTATCTTTCTTGATATTCTTTTGAACGGATTTCACGCACTCTTATCTCAAAGATTGTTTCTGAACTGCGATAACATCTTCATGCTGTTTCGTCCGCCATAATTCTTTGATTTACCCAATGTGTTGGCGAATCTTAATGGTCAAGAATGTTCGAACTCCCCATCTGCCGGCGCATCCTATATTGTTCCAAAAGAATTGCAACTTTTCATCTCAAGTTTATAAAAAATCCGCAAATAACTGATATATAATTGTTACTTTTTATTCAGAAATCTGGCTCGGTTCGAGTTCCCGCTGAGCGATTTCGTCTGTATCCTCTATGCTCGAAACCCCTGAGAACAGGGAAAACTCGAACATCTGGCACATGACAATACTGGTGCATGTGCCGGGGGACTATCACGGGGGATCCCGATGCTCCGAACGTGAATCCGGAACGCCGCATCCCTTGGAAATACAAATCGTAAAAAGAGCGATAAAAGGTTTTTCCAGATTGCCCCCCGAAGGGGAAAGAGTTTAGCAGGAGATTGCGGAGAACGCCCCGTTGACCGAATCGATTGCGGTCTTCATCTTGCGGAGGTCTGCGTAGAGGTAGCACCTAAGTGTCGTCTCCACGCTCGAATGACGCATCATCCCATACGCCCATGATCAGAAGGAACAGACGTCGAAGATTCGTGCCGATCAATTTCTCACTCAGCCGTGTTGACTTTCCGGTATTCCTCATCGCTCACCGCCTCCAGCCACTCGTTGCTGCCGTTTTCTCCGGCGACCTCAATCGCCAGATGGGAGAACCAGGAATCCTCGG
>JAFSYZ010000167.1 GCA_017455785.1 Candidatus Methanomethylophilaceae archaeon | reverse complement strand
GGGAAAGACCATGGGTCTTGACCAGTTCCCTGGTCACCTCCCTGCGGATCGTCGGTAGGACGTACCAAACTACTAGCTCACAAGGTATCTTCATAGTGTTAACATACGGGTATGGGGTTATATACTTAACTCTGTTAACAGCCTGATAAAGTTATTTGATGTTTTTATCAAACATTCTGTAGGATATCTGGCTTGTTGAGAATGGATGATGACGATAGCAGTCGAATTGAGAAAATAGGTCATCCTATTATATATCAGAAAGAAAGCTGTGACAATCGGTAGAAACATCGGGTGTAGGCTGACCAGTCCTGTAGACATTACCAAATGTCCACAACGATCATGACTTCATCAGTCGTAATCGTTATCCGTACACCGAAGCGTCGGACTTCAACTTGGATGCTTAACATCCTTATCTACCTCCTACCGAATCGGTTCCGGATCTGCCGTCAGTCTGAAAATCCGGCGGATCCGGACTTCCCGATTTCTCGGCAATTTCACATTTTAAATTATAGTATATAAAATCATATCATAAAACGAGATTTACACTGCTATGGTGTCATAACAGTACATCACTGACAGTGTAATGGAAATACAGAAAAGTGATGTTCGTTTATATATCATGACAATTTTTTGATGATTGGTAGGAGGGAAATGCTTCAAAGAGCCAAGTCAGTTAAGCTGACCACTCCAGATATCTCTTATGGGATATCTAAAACAATCATAACTTCATCAGTCGTAATCGTTATTCGAAATCCGATGCGACGGACTTCAACACGGATGTAAACCATCCCTATATCCCTCCTACCGAATCGGTTCCGGATCTGCCGTCTCTCTGAAAATCCGGCGGATCCGGACTTCCCGATTTCTCGGCAATTTCACATTTTAGATTATAGTATATAAAACCATATCATATAACGAGATTTTCACTGCTACGGTGTCAGAATAGTACATCACCGACAGTGTAATGGAAATGCAGAAAAATGATACTTGTTTATATATCATGACCATTTTTTTTGATGATTGGTAGGAGGAGAATAACTCCTAAAGAGCCAAGTCAGTTAAACTGACCAGTCCAGATATCCTTTTGGGATATCTATCACAATCACAACTTTGTCAGTTATGGTTGTAATCCAAAATCCGACGGTGCGGACTTCAATACGGATGCAAACCATCCCTATATCCCTCCTGCCGAATCGGTTCCGGATCTGCCGTTTATCTGAAAGGCCGGTAGGTCCGGACCACCGAATCAAAAAAAGATTCAACGTCAAATCTCATGAACGGAATTCACAGGACACCCGGATTGGTTTTGATGTAGAATTCCGAAATATCCCAATCCTTGTCCTCCTGCACGCGCTGGTTCGCGTCTATCCTCACACCCCGCGACACCGACAGCTCCTTCAGATAGCGTTTCGCCTCAGGGGAACCCTTGAACTCCTCCACCTTCGCACCGGAGATCGTGAGTTTTCCCTTGAAAGTACCGATGATCTTGGTACCTTTGAATATGACCACGTTGGTCGCAGAATCGGATTCCCTCTTGATGTACTCCCTGAGATACACGTGCAGGTTGTCCTGCACGTTCAGCAGCATCATCTCGGTGCGGAGCGGCTGTATCTGATTCTCTATATCCTCCTTCAGCATCCAGCAGAGTGTCGGGTCGTCCTTCATGAAGAATCCCTTGACCAGGGTGCCATCCTTCTCCAGGTCCGCAAGGACCTGCCTGACGATTGCCATCCTGACATTGATGAAATACGATAACATCTCCGCTTTGAATATGCCGAAGTCCTTGAAGTGCATCCTCACGACTTCCTTGATAGCTTCATCTCTATCGATCTTCTTCTGTGGCAGAATGTTATAGGCAGATGCACCGTCCTGATAGATGGCCGTCGCATGGAACAGACCGTTGAGCGCTTCTATAGTCGCTTCTTCAGACAGCGGTGAGTTGTTGACGATCTCCTTCCTCGATGCAGGCTGACGGTCGGCTATTATCGCCATGATCGTGCGCATGTTCTCGTCGATGGCGTCATCCTTGGCGGCACGGAAGTACTGTGCTCTTTCGATAGTTGTGTATCCTACATACGACGGGATCAGCGTCGTTTTGATGATGTCTCCGCGCTCCATCTGCTTCTTGAGCGATGTGCGGTCCTTCACTCTTGTCAGTATCTCCCCGTCGGTCCTGATGTAGCCGCGTGCGTTCATAGCCTCGTCGAAGCTCTGATATCTGAGGTCTGGCACTGCGTGCTGTCTCCTCATCACGTAACTGATCAACTGCGCTTCAGTGAAGACCTTGGGGACGAAATCGCCCTTGGCGTAGAAGCCGTTGATGAACACGTATCCGTTCTTCTCCAGGATCTTCTTGGTATCGTCATCCAGGTCCTCGGCGGATTTCGTCAGTATCTCCCTGATACGGACGATCTCGGTACCCTTCATGCGGAAGAATCCCATGAACCTGTCAACAGCATCCAATACATCCTGGAGCATCGACGGGTCATCCATGTCCATCGCACGTATCTCGATGCAACCGGACATCTCCCAGACCTCCAACGCACCCACCACACGGCTGTCCCTCACCAACGGATAGATCCATTTGTCGCCGTAACGCGACGATATCTCGGCCCATTTCGAACCAAGATCGGGGTCGAACAGGGAATACACATGTATCTTCGTGTCCTCCTTGATGGGTTTGTTGATCTTCGATATCTCATCGGACATCACCAGCATCTGGGCCTGTCCATCCCCTACTAAAATTATCTCGGCTCCGACGTCCTTCCCTATGCTGATAGCCTCATCCGCGGATATACCCAGTATGAACCTCATCGCCGACGGAGGTATCGGACCGTAGGCACGTATGACCTGCTTTACCAATCCCGGAAGTATATCCCCCTCGGGTATGTTGGGCCTGTACACCTCGTAATCGTTCTCGGTGCCCCAGTCCTCCTTCTCGTTGAATGCACGTACGATCAACAGCGCCTTGTCCAGACGCAGCAGGGATTCCTTCACCTGCTCCTTCTCTATTCCCGTCTCAGCCACCAGCTGACGCATTGTGGCGGTGCCCATACCTGCTATCACATTCAGAAGATGCTCATCCTCAGGTAAAATGGACTCATTCCTGAATTTGGATAGCTTGTCCCCCATCTCGGCGGTGACGAATCTGACCCTTCCCCTGAGGAACCTTCCGAGGAGGATCTTGTTGTCCTTCCTCATGGAATACCATTCCTTCAGGTCGAAGTTCTTCACCCTGTTGTAGACGTCGATCTCACTTCCTGCTGATTCATAGTAATCGAAGTATTCCGATATCGATTTGAATTTGGGACATTTGTAGAACCTGTATCTTTCCACCGTGTCGTAGTCGAAGATGTTGGTCTTCCCGGCCTTCAGCCTCATGTGGTCGATCTTCCTCATGTATTGGTCATTCTCAGAAATGAGGAAGCGTCCGCAGACCACCTCTTCTTCGGATTCCAGTGCCTGTAAGGACCTTTTCACAACATCCTCGGGCATGGACAGTGCATAGGATATCTCCTGCAATGTGGCAGGTGCGAAGCAGTCGAGGAATCTCATGACCACGTGGTCGCATGCTTCGTCCTTATCTGTGAAGCCGTCGAGGTACTTCGCGAAGTACCATTTGTTGTTGCTGGATATGTCCACCCTTGTCACGAGATACATGGATTCCAATTTCCTCATGCATCTGAACGTGACGTCCTCGTCCATTCCCAATTCTGAAGAAATATCACTCAGCGCCTTCGCCTCATCGGACATGCATGCCAGGACCTTCTCGTCATCTGGTGTAAGGTCTTTGTTCTTCTTCGTCGCCGTGGCGTAGAACGGTATCTCCTCGGATACCATCACATGCGG
>JAFSYZ010000166.1 GCA_017455785.1 Candidatus Methanomethylophilaceae archaeon | reverse complement strand
ATGGTGAACGGTCCGGTGACTCCGCAGAGTGTCGGGAGATCGTACTTCTTCTCCTTCAGGATGAGTTCCGCCGACTCGGCGACCTGTGCGTTCCTTCCGAGCTTCAGAAGGTCCTTGGGGTCGGGGAGTTCCCACTTCGGGTCGGGGTCGCCCCTGTAAGGGCTGCTCTTGACCATCGGCGTGGAGTTGACCTTACCGAGGTCCACCGTACAACCCAATGCCTCTGCCTCGTAGGACAGACAGTACGGTACCCTGATCGACTCGAGACCGAGGAAGTCGTATGCTCCCAGGGCGATGTTCGCCATGAGTCTTGCCGATTTGTGTGCTTCCGGCCAGTAGGAGTTGGTGTACTCCATCAGCTCCGTCGTGGCGGTGGTGGTCATTCCGCAGACCGGGGGTCTGTCGACCTCCTTACACTTCATTGCGAGAAGGAACCTCTCGCGCGGTGTGTATTTCTCTGCCATAGTATCCTCCTTCTTTCACTTCAGATTCTCGGACTATTCATTCGTCCTTCTTCGCTGCGTTCTTCTTCTTCATGTATTCGACGCCGATGGGGAACATCTCCCTGCCCCAGCATTCGTTGATGACCTGGGCGACTCCTCCGTAGAGGGCTTCGAGTGCCAGGAGGGTTCCGACGAATCCTGCGATCTGTGCGACCGTGGATGCCGCGTCACCGGTGAGGAAGTTCTCGACGGTGAGCAGTGTGAATCCGATCGATGCGGTTCCGAAGATGATGGTAAGGATCGGAACGAGTTTGAGTGATGCGATGAACATCAGTACAGTGAAGAGGGTCCATGCGAGCATGTAGATACCCATTGCCTTGGGCTGGACTGCGAATCCGTATACGTTCGCGTAGATCTGGATCATACAGAATGACAGCCAGAATGCACCGTAGGATGTGAAAGCGGTCGCACCGAACGTGTTGCCGCTCTTCCATTCCTGCCATCCAACGAGGACCTGGATGAGTCCGCCGAAGAACATACCGATACCGAGGACCATCGCCATTCCGGGTCCGGCACCCTCACTTATGATCATCTTTGTGTTCAGTAACATCATACACAAGGTTGTGACTCCAAAAGCAGAGAGTCCCAACGCACCTGCATTTGCCAATTTGTCAGCCATGTTATCACTTCAAGTGTCCAAGACCCGTAGGACCTCGAACGCTGATTAAAAATCATCGAATTAGGATGTAAACCATCATACGAACATGTTCGACTGCGAAATGCGTATGAGGGAGAGGGGACATGGTCCAGAAAACCAGCCGCATACCATGGACAGTGTATCTTTTGCCTTTTTTTATTACTGATTGAGGGTGCACCTTCGGTCATCCAGGCTGACAATCGATGTGTCGAGCGAGAACTCAAATGGCCTGTTCATATACCCTACGCGAACATGTTCGGAATAGCCTCAAAATTGAGTGAATTATCACTATCTGGACAAGGATTTATACGAATTATGCCATAGGTGACATCGATGAAGTTCGCTAAATTCCTCATAGACAGGAGGATAAACGGCGTTTCGAGGGATGGGCATCCTTGTCACATGGTGCTTCCGCTGAGATTCGATGCGGAAGGCGTGGATATCGAGATCATCCAATGTTCTATGGTGGGACCCAACACCGGTTATTCCCTGATCAAGATAAATGACAGTCAGGACAAGTACGAATCCATACTGAAAGGGAACAGCAATTCGACCAACTTCTACGGCGAATATTCCCTTTCCAAGGTGGGAAAGGGGCAGTATCTGGCATCGGTGATGAACAACAACTGCACCCTTGCACGCATAGTGTCGGAATCCGGGGTGTTCCTGACATCCGCCAAACCGATAACCGACGATGTCATCGAATGGGCGATATTGGCGCCCAACGCGACGTACATCAAGAATTTCATCAAGAGGGTCACCGAGATTGGTTATTCCATCAACAAGAAGTACATCACCGATCCCGAGGCCGAACTGAAGCTCACCGCGAGGCAGGAGGAGTTAATCTCCTACGCCCTGAAGAACGGTTATTATGACATTCCCAAGAAGATCAACGTGGACGACATCTGCAAGGAGTTCGGATGCAGCAAGTCCACCGCCAACGT
>JAFSYZ010000165.1 GCA_017455785.1 Candidatus Methanomethylophilaceae archaeon | reverse complement strand
TCATCCTACGTGCTTTATCGGTCGAACCGACACCTATGATATTGTAAGAATCTGGACTGAACTGCACTATGCCGTCCAATGTGATCATCGTGTGAACATTGTTCTTGCGACACCACTGTATGATCAGGTCCGCAAGGTCGATGAAGCTCTCGGGTTTCGGGATGAACTCCGATGTGAGGACGATGATGCTGTCGCAGTCCACTCCGCACTCGTTGGTCCTTGTGCAGCCGTAGATCCTGACAGGCGGCATGGGGATCCCGTTCTGGACTATCGCGTAGGGCGGGAACGCCGATGATGTTATCCCCGCCACAAGGCTCATGTCCAGTTCCTTGGCGAGGAAACTGGTGGCTATGGAACTGATGAGTCCGATGCTGGGAAAACCTATGATCGCGACAGCGTTATCGAATTCCATGCTTCCGTACTCATGCAACGTCAGTTCGTCCATGTCGGACACTAATGCGCCAACCCTATTAATGACTTACACATTCACTCCATCATGGTCAGAACCATCTCAACAGGTCGTACGTCCGGAGGCATCCCGGTCATCGTCGATAAGGTGCCGGGAGCGGAGAGCAGCGGTTTCATGGTAGCAGTGAATACGGGATCGAGGGATGAACACCCTGAGATATTCGGACTCTCGCATCTTCTGGAGCACGTGGTCTTCAGGGCCACATCTACAAGGACATCATTCCAGATGTCGAAGGAGATCGAGGGTGCCGGAGGTATGCTGAACGCATTCACCGCGAAGGAGATGACAGCTTTCTATGCTGTCACTATCAAGGACACCGCCGATGTCGCGAAGGATATCGTTGCGGACATAGTATCGAGGCCGCTCATCGCCAAAGAGGACACTGAACTGGAGAAGAAGATCGTCATGCAGGAGATCAGCATGTGCGAGAACGAACCGGAGTCGTACATACACGATCTGTTCGATGAGGTCACATGGGAAGGACATGCGTTATCCCAGGGCGAGGCCGGTAAGAGGGAGGTTGTGAAAGCCCTCACCAACGTGGAACTGAGGAAGTACTACGATGAGAGGTACAGGATTCCTAATCTCAAGGTCTTCGCTGTCGGTTCCGTGGATCTCGATGATGCCATCGGATGGGCGGAGGAGAACTTCGACGGGATGTCCGGCGGTAAGCCCAACGACAGGAAGGTACCCAAGGTCACAGGTTCCACATACAGGCACTACAAGAGGAAGGACGACCACTGTTACGTCGGTATGGGATTCCGCGGTCCGGGACCGAAGAGCGAGGAACGCATGCCCATACAGCTGTTGAGTGCCGTATTAGGTTCAGGTTCATCATCAAGATTGTTCCAGAGTGTGAGGGAGGAGAAGGCCCTCGTGTATGCCATATACAACTCGGTGGAGCAGCATTCCGATGCCAGTTCCATGGGAACGTTCATGTCAGCGACCGAGGACAATGTGCTGGAGGCGATCAACACTACTGTGTCCACATACCGTGACCTTAAGCAGAACGGTCTCACCGAGGGTGAACTGCAGAGGGCTAAGAATCTGGTCAAGGGTGCACTGATTATGGCCATGGAATCGACATCACGCAGGATGTACCGTCTGGCGAGGAACACGATGCTCACCGGTGAGGCGGAGGAACTCGATGACCGTCTCGCAGCATTGGATGCGGTCACCGAGGAGGACGTGATGAAGGTCGCCGAGAAGCTGATGGACCCTAAGGGACTCAACGTTGTGATGTACAGCGATGACGTCAAGTCGATGAAGGACTTCTCCGTCGATCAGTTGGACTTCTGAAAATCATTTATGTAGTGGAGGACGGCATCCACGGCCTTGCCGACTGCGGCATCGACCTTGGGTGTCATCCCCTCATGCATCGTCTGGATATCTTCTACTTCTATTGCGACGAATATGACCTGATCGGGCATCTGCTCGGGTTCCATGTCACGGCCTATCTTCATGGCGGTGGCAAGGTTGAAGTCGTGTGCCGATGCGTTCGTTATCGTGGGGGCGAAATCCTCGGGGTCGAATATCATGACAGTCCCGGGTTCATACTGTTCGGTCTGGATCGCATCGACGATGATGGCATGCTTGTATCCCCAAAGCACCGGTATGATGTCCAATCCGCCGATGGCTTCCTGACGTGTCTCGACCTTGTCGAGATTCATGCTCTCTATTTTCTCGGATACGACCAATCCGATGGCATCGTCCGACATTATGGGGCTCCCCAGACCAATAACAAGTATGTTGTCCGATCTTTCGTCACTCATAGTCCGGTTCACCTTTCATACCCTTGTATTTGATGTACACGCCCATCATGCTCAGGAAGAGACACGGGGCCAATGCGATCAGCGCTATGAGTCCGAAACCGTATATGACGGCTTCGGTTCCCGAATACAGTGCCGATGCCAATCCGATGTAGATCGAAGACAGTATGGCAACGGACATCGGTCCGGTTGATACGCCTCCTGCATCGAATGCGATCCCGACCATGTCCTTATCTCCCAACCACATCAGGATGAGGGTTATGACATAGCCGGGGATGATGATGTATATG
The DNA here is from genome assembly GCA_017455785.1 of Candidatus Methanomethylophilaceae archaeon. GTDB lineage: Archaea > Thermoplasmatota > Thermoplasmata > Methanomassiliicoccales > Methanomethylophilaceae > Methanarcanum. Next base: position 1,148 of record JAFSYZ010000165.1, on the reverse strand, counting down.
AAATTGAGATTGAATATCAGTTTCGCCATACCCAGTGCGACCAGGAACGCCACTCCCAATGAGATGGTGACGACTATCATCCTCTTGGAAAGCAACCCGTTAGATGATGCTTCCACCTGGTCTCCCAGGATGGATACGGCAGGTTCTGCATAGGCCACCAGGAATCCTAGGAGAAGTCCTATGCCGATGACCAGGTACCATTGGTCGTGCACCATGTCACCAAGGTGCTGACCCAGTGCTGTGGATATCGGCATGAATCCGGTGTACACCCCGGTGAGGAATATGATGACACCGATGCCTGCCAGAGCAGTCCCCTCGACCATCTTGATGACGGACTCCCAGGAGTATCTCAGGAACAGTCTCTGGAATATGATGAAGAAGATCATCAGCGGTATCAGAGCTTCCAATACACCGAGTGCGCTCTCTTCGAACTTCTCCAACAGCAGGAAATGGTCAATGGTGGTCGCTTCGGTCTTGATCACAAGGCCTTCGGCAGTACCTCCTCCGCCAGAGATAACACCGAGGATGAGTACGGCCAGGATAGGGCCTACGGAAGCGAGTCCGACCATACCGAATCCCTCCAACTTGCTCCTGGACAGTCCAATGGAACAGATACCGATACCCAATGCCAACAGGATCGGGACGGTCACAGGTCCGGTGGTAACACCTCCGGAGTCGAATGCGATACCCAGGAACTCCTGATTGCCAGAGAAGTACAGGTACAGGGCGACACCCATGACGGCAATGTAGCTGACTGTGAGGATGACCCTCAGAGATGTCCTGTAGATGATCCTGAACGCGGCTATTATGAGGAATACGGCCACACCTATCGCGATGGCGTACTTCAGTGTACCTGGGTGTATGAACGGGAACAGCGAGTTAACCTGTGTGGCGAACACGGACACATCCGGTTCCGCGATTGTTACGAGGAACGAAATCAGGAAGACGACCGCGATCATGAAGAATTTGGATTTCCTCTTCGGTATCTCCTTTCCGATGGCATCGCCTATCGGGTGTATACCGAAGTCGACACCGACAAGGAAGAGTGCGAACCCTATAACGACCAGGATCACACAGAAGATGAACATAACGAACTCGTCAAGAGGCAGGCCGAGTACGAAACCGGCGAGAATGGTCACGACGATGAC
>JAFSYZ010000164.1 GCA_017455785.1 Candidatus Methanomethylophilaceae archaeon | reverse complement strand
TACTTGTCGGTGTAGATATTCAACACCACATCGCCGCTTATGATCACATCGTAGGCGGCATCTATACCATCGCATGCTGCGTATATGTTCAGCGTAAGTGATCCTTCATCGGTGTTCAACGTGACCGTTCCCTTCTGGTTACCCTTGGATGATATCTCGGAGTTGGACGTCTTGATACCATCGCCCTGTCTGGAGATCAATGTTATCGTTCCTGATTCTATTGTAACACTATCGTTACCCTTCAGTGAGTTATCAACGGAGTTCACTGTGAGTGTGAGGTTCTTCACCTTGACATCATCCTTTCCGTGGATACCGTTGTTGTTCGCAGAGTAGACGGACAACGTTCCCTTTCCCTGTATGTCCAGATCCATGGTGCAGTATATCGCTGAACCATAGGTCTCATCCTCTGACGATCTGTTGTCTGTTATCATATTGGTCGTTCCGTTCTTTGCTGATATCGTGAGCTTGTCAGCGGATACAGCGACTATAGGTGCGTTGTATGAACTCGTTATCGTACATCCGGACAACACGAGTTTGAACTCGTACGAATCACCGACATCGATCACTATGTTTCCGTTCAACGTTCCTGATACGGAATACTCGGTATCTTCTGTTATCTCACTGAATGTCAGTGTATATTCCTCGGTAGTGCTGTTGTATGTGACAGTGAACGCATTCGTTGTTCCGGATGTGTACGCCACTGTGAATGGATATGATGTAGTGACAGTGGTCGTTTCATCGTCTGCAGTTGTTGTATCATCATTGATTGTAGTGTCATCATCTGTAGTTGTTGTTCCTTCTTCAGTTGTTGTATCATCATCGGTCACTGTGACTTCTTTATCGTCCTCGGTAACGGATGTTTCTTCCGTCTGTTCCGATGTGTCGTTCTGCTGTCCGTCATCTGTCACCTGAATCTCGGTGTCCGTTACAGCGTTGTCATTGCCGTTGTTCATGATGACGACAGCGGCCGCCCCTCCGGCGACCGCCAACATCAGAACGGTCAGTATTGCGCCTAGCTGCATGTTCATGCCAATGCACCCTCCTTCATTCCTTCTGTCGTGTATCTGTTGTCCATCAATTCGTATGCCTTTCCGTATTTCGAGAAGGAAGACTTCCTGATGCCGTTCCTGGAGAGCACATCCACCATCCACAATGGAATGGCGTACGGTGTCTTCAGTTCCATCAGTGTGATGTCGTCCTCCAGAAGAGGGGTCCATGACGACCCCCCGTAATTCCTTGCCCTGACCTGTGTGTCGAATGTCAGTCTGAATCCGTCATCCCCCTTGAATGAGAGACGCTCATATCTCAGTTCGACCTTCGGTACGGGCCTGTAATCATCCTTGAAGAACTGTATCTCCGACTCGATCTGTGTACTGTCCCTGCGGGCATCGGTACAGAGCCATCCCATGGCCTGGTCGTAACCCATGGAGACCCTCCTCTTGTACACCACGGAATCGAATTTCTTCTTGATCTCCACGAACACTTCGTTATCACCGTACGGTACACCGTAGGATCTCAGTCTGAGCTTCTCCTTGTACATCGGCTTCTCTATGGAGCGTCTTGCAAGGAGGTAGTTCTCGGTGTCGAAGTATATGTTGTAGATCGAACTCTGTCCGTACTCGTCCGGGACCATGTTCTCTGCTACTGCGATATCGACGGCCTTCTTCTGATCGGAGTCGAGCATGAACTTCATCTCGTACCTCTTGAACACTGCTTGGTATGCCATGATATCACAGCTCCGTGTGATCCGATTCAGGATAGGAAACGGATATCTCCAGGTTCCCGTTGCGTGTGCGAAGCTCGTCGATCATCATCTTCTCGGAAGAGATGTCCTTCACCGTCACCAGATAGGTCAGCTTGTAGAGGCTTCCCATGTTAGTGGTCTTGACATTCCTCAGTTCGCATGATGTCGTGTACTTGGAGAACACGTCGTCGAACCTTGAGGAGTAATCAAGATCCTCGGGAATGGTGATCCTGAGCTGCTTCTTCTCTCCGGGCCCGGCCTTCTTGCCGAGTGTGTTGTAGATCAGGTTGGCAACACCGATTATCGCTGCGAACAGCAGGGCGTATGCTATGAATCCCATACCGATGAGCAGTCCTGTGCTCATGGCGAGGAATATCATCACGATCTCCTTCGCTGAACCGGGTGCTGAACGGAACCTCACAAGGCTGAACGCTCCTGCCACCGCTATACCCGCACCTATGTTCCCGTTGACCACCAATATTATGACGGTCACTATGGCCGGCATCAGTGCCAATGTCACGGCCATGCTCTGGCTGTAACTGTTCCGGAACATGTAGAAAGCGGCTATTATCAACCCTACCAACAGGGCGCCGCCCACACATATCGCGAAATCGGCTAAGTCCAGAGTCGTACCAGCTGCATCGAATATCGATTGGAATATCTCCATCTCATTCGCCTCCTGTATCGACGTCTCTTCTGTCTTTCCTTCTCAATTCATTCATCTGTTCACTTCCTAGGTCGGAAGCGGACGATACGCACGGAAAATCCACATCGGATCGATGTATGATGATCGTGCAAATCCCCGAACGTATCGTACGCTACGTTCAGAGTGCGGGGCCGTCGACGGCTCCACCAGAATATCTGTACACATGCATCAGGCACGGTACCTCGGAATCCACTTCAACATAGGATCCCGTAACGGCATCCGTATCATCGGATACCGGCATAACATCTTCCTCATCCTCAACTATCTCCACACCATCATCCTGAGGATTGGAATCGCTATCGTCCTTCCAGACATAGTTCATCTGCCTCAAGGTCAGTTCGAAAGATACAGTGAGCCTGTAGTCCACGATGGACCTCAGCATACCTGCCATAGCAGGATCGATCTCCTCAAGCGCGTCGGCGACATCCAGGACGAACTCGTCATCCTGTCTTGTGTCATTTATGTGATCGGAATGGATGACCGTATCGCCATCATTCCTTACCGTTGTAAGAGAGCCCTCGCCCAGGATATCCCTTATGGCATCGGAAACCGGGTCCCTCCTGCCGTCATCGAAGATGACTGCATGCTGACCCTCGGATTCCAATCTCTCCCTTTCGGTTTTCATGCGCTCGAAATCCAATACCCTGTCTATACCCTCGGCACCCCTGTCCGGCATTATGACCGTACGCCTGTCCCTGGGACCGCTCATGAACTGCCCTGAGGACTGAGGTGAGGGTTCGTTGCGAGGTTCCCCAGGCATCGGACCCTGATTCAATGGCGTGGGTGCACCCAAGATATCATCCTGATACTCGGATGCTGCTTCGGAAGATGCATCGGACAGCCCGAAAACAGCAAGAAGAACTGCCGCAGCTACCGCTGTCATAGCAATAGCGTACAGAAACCTCCTACCCAAAGCCGTCATGCGAACACTCGACGATTGATCAATATATAACGATATCCCAAGTGGCCTCCCTTGATCGGACATTGGAAACCCCTTGACAGATATGGCAATTAATGAGAATTGGAGCCGCTGAAGGGATTTGAACCCTCGGCACTTCTGATTACGAATCAGACGCTATACCACTAAGCCACAGCGGCGTATGATGCTACATCGACAACCCAAATATAAAGTCATTGACAAAATGAGATGTGCCCGTCAATCCACATCGTCCATCGGTATCGATCTCCAATCACGATCGATCGGACGTGATCAAGACTTCACGTACCTGTCCTCTCCCAGCAGATCCTCGGTCAACGGGTCGTAGTGCTCGTACACATGCCACAGCAATATCCTCAGAATGCCCATATCATCCAATATCCTTTCATCAGGAAGATTCATCATCCTGTTCACGACAAAGGAACTGCTAAGGGCCGTGTACATCTTCGTTGGCTCCAACTCCTTCCCGTCCACTGTGATGCTGGTCACTGCGGTACCCTGTTCGTTCAGATACACACGTACATTATCCGAGAACTCCAACATTTTGATGACCATCCAGTCCTCTGCCAGGGTCTTACCGATGTAATCCATCAGTTCCTCCCCGGTGATGTTGACCAGGTAAACACCCGAGTCATACGGGACTGTATCCAGGATGTCATACACGGTCACCTCACCCTTCTTCAGGCCGGTTATTCTGTTTTTGGAGATATATAATCCCCACGAATCTGTGAAAACCAATTAAACATCGACCGTAATAAAACCCCCATGGAATACATGGCAGTCGTAGAGTGCGTCTCTTCCGGACGCCTATACATTGACGATATCATCTCACACGGGTACAGACCCCTTATTATCAATACCAAACTGAAGACAAGCGACCTGTTCACATACCGCGAGATTGTCTCCAAGGGCATTAGTGACAAGGCCGACTATATCGATGAGGATGAGGATTTCGACGTCTTCATCGAGAAACTGAAGAAATACGACATCAAAGCTGTCTTCGCCGGATCAGAATACGGGGTACGTCTGACCGATATGATCGTCAAGGCATTGGGACTCAGAGGAAATGATGCCGATACCACCTATCTCCGTTGCAACAAAGCGGGAATGTATGAGGCGCTCGGCAAGGCCGGGATCCGCAGGATCGAGAGCGCCCATGTCAAGAACAAGGATGATATCAAAAAGTTCTGGAAGGACAACGACCTGGATGTCTGTGTACTCAAATTCTCCGAATCCGCATCGACCATCGGACTGAAGATCTGCAAATCATTGGATGATGCACTGGAATATTACGACGTCATGAGGACGATACCGACCTACAAAGGAGAGGTGGATGCTGACATACTCATACAGGAGTTCATAGGGGGAACGGAATACATTGTCGACTCGATGAGCTGCAACGGGAAGCATATGATCACGGACATCTGGGTATACGAGAAGATACGTGCCGACGACGGTACACTTGCCTACGACTCCGCGAAACTCATCAAGGACCTCGAACCCGGACATACGGACATGGTGCAGTACGTCTACAAGGTATTGGATGCGGTGGACATGAAATGGGGGCCCTGCCACACAGAGGTCAAGATCGACAAGAAGGGACCTGTGCTGATAGAGACCAATGCCCGTCCCATCGGCCTCGGTATGACAACACAGTATCTGGATGAGGCATTGGGGTACCACCTCACCGACATTGCTGTCGATATCTATCTGGATCCTACACGCTTCGAACGCTATTCCCACCGCACATACAAACCGCCCAAATATGCGATTATGAAACTGATGATCGTACCCGAGGACATCGTAGGTAACTTCGATCCCGTGTTCGTCCTGAGCAATATGATTTGCAGTACGAGGGAGATCCTGTTCTTCGGAAAGGAGGGTGTATCAGAATATCATCGTACCGTAGATCTTGAGACGTCACCGATGGCGATCAAGATGATCAACTCCGATTACGGAGCGTTGAGAAGGGATTACGAACTGCTCCGTACGATAGAATCGAGATACTTCCATCTGTTCTATACGCTTGGAGAGGAGGTAGAGGCCGCAGAGCACACGACCGATCTGGAGCCCATCCTGAAACATCTGGACCCCAACAAGAAAT
>JAFSYZ010000163.1 GCA_017455785.1 Candidatus Methanomethylophilaceae archaeon | reverse complement strand
CATGATGGCGTCGTCTATTGAGATGAGGGCGAAGATCATCGAACCGACGGTCATGGTCTTGGCAACATTGTTGTGTTTCGTCAGAAGCAGTACGGCAGCGCCAATGGCGCAGATGACCACTCTGTAGAAGAACTCCATCGAGTCAAATCCGAAGTTGGAGATCAGATAATCGAGGAAGTACATGTTCTGATAGAATTCAGAGATGGCCATAGCGATCAACAGTACCGCCGCTATGTAGTCGGGATGGATCCTGCTGTTGGCGATATCCATCAGACATCCCTCCTTATGCGCAGTGTGGCACACACGCCGATACCGTCCCTCAGTACAAGCATGTCATCTGATTCGGTGTACGAGGATGCCCTCATACGGTATCCGTTTATGAACGAGTCCGTCCTGTCGTCGATGACGGTCATACGTAACTCATCATTATCATCGGACCTCTCGAGTATCACATCCCTGTCCCTCTTCCCTGTATAGAATGTGACCGTCGATTCATGTACCAGTATCCCATCGATCGTCTTCTCGTTCCAACCCTGGGGTCCGTTGAAACCCTCCTTGATTTTAGCTGCGTCATCCTCGGATATCTCGATGATGTTGCCCAGATGCGCCCTATCGGCCACGAGTCCCGAGAAATTCCTGATACGACCGATCGGGGAGTTGTTGACCAGTTCAGCCGAGTACAGGATCATCAGGAGCGATAGGTACAGAGGGATGTACCAGATGGTATCGGGAAGGTATTCCATGATGATCTTCGGGCTCTGATGGGAATATGCGAAATAGAGCAGGGCCACGGCATATCCCACCACTATCAGTATGGTGGTGCATCTCATGCTGAGGGGATTCTTCATCATAACGGTCAGATGATTGTATCCGGTCAGTACGAGGTTCGCGCTCAGGACCACTATGAAGATCGATATGTAGAAGGTGATGTCCGATTCCGCGATCAGGCCAGGCAAGGACCTCAGGAGTCTCGACATGCCTAGTGTCATGGCGTAGACACCGATGGCGAAGTAGTTGCCCCTGTTCCTCCCGACGATTATGGCGATACCGCCTGCGAGCAGTATGAACCTGGATATTATCCCTAGGGGTCCGTCGTCGACTGACAGGACCAGATCGCCGATCTCAAGTGAGGTGAAACGGACGACTAGCATGAGCACGGCGCATAGCACCATCATGCTTCCCAAGAATGTACCGGCCCGCTTCTTCTTGGCGGCCTCCCTCATACTGCGGTTCTCCAAAGGATCACGACACCTGCTGATAATGTTAGGTCCGACCGATTTTATAATGGATTGGTCCTTGGATGTGTTACCGAACAATTAGATCCTGAGTTCGACAGATAGGATGATCTTCAATCCGTTCCACTCGTGCTGGCGCGTCATTCGGCGCCCGGTCATTCCGTCCCTATGCCCGGGACGAGGGTGACCGGTCCACCCAAAGGGCCGGAACAAATGCTCGATCAATCAGCTAAGTGAGAATAAGAATACCGCATGTCAAATATGGATCCTATCAGTTCAAAGACCTGTAACTGTCGAAGTCAAGACATAATAATAATAGATAAAATCTGTCTGTAGGCTCCTATTGTCTATTCTGGTCTAATGGTTCGGCCCTTGACAGATATCGGTTCACTGATGCGCCTTGTATACGAAGTAGACGATGGCGACCAGAAGGAACACCAGACCTGAGATGCCGATGATCAGGAATCTGCTCTCCGGATCATCCACCGGATACTCATCACGGAACTGTGCGTATATCGTCGTGTCCATATCGAACACGTAATCGCTGGTTATCTTGTTGCCGAGATCATCCGTCCAGCCATCGAAGAACATATTTTCCTTGTAGACCAGCGGAAGCATGGAATCCTCGATCTTGCCATCCTTCCCGGACGATATCGCTCCGATAGGACATACCCCGCCATTGAGTTCCAGCGTCACGGTGTATCCTTTGTACATCTTCAGATGGCCGTCCTCGTACTCCCCGGTGGACCACCATGCGGTCTTGCTCAGATTCTCCGGATTCTGGACCAACGGTTCGGTGGAGGTCTCCGATTCATAGAAGAGGAAATCCGCGAACGGGTCCGTATCGCTCTTGGACTGACCGTATTCCCCGATGACCAGCGATCTCAGTTTGTAGGGCATATCGGCATCGTTCCTGATGGCGGATGTCTCCAGCACCTCCACGCTGTCGGTGATCTGCATGTATCTCAGCCAGGGCAGCGAGGTGACCGCGGAGTTCTCGATACGCGGGGAGCTCAGGACGAGATACTGCATATTGGAGCACCATCCGACGGCGAACGGTGTCATATACCCGCCTATTCTCTCGACGGAATCGGGGATGTGCAGACTGAGGAGCTGCTCGCACCAGATGAAGGTGTTGTTGTTGATGTACTTCACGCTATCCGGGATGTAGATCTCGAACAGCTGGCTTCCGAAGAACGCCATACTGCATATCTCCGTAACGGTATCGGGTATGTCCAGTGTCCCCCATTTCATAGGTGCGCAGAGGATCAGTTTCGTGAGGTCCTTATCGTACAGGACGTTATCGACCGTCGAATAGACGGGATTACCGTCGGTTACCACGAAGTTCTCCAGCGATGTCTCGCAGGTACCTGTCTTATGGTCCACCTTGACGCACTGGAAGGCGCCGTCCATGTACAGCACGTCCTTTCCGATGGACACACTTTGCAATTTGGTGCATTGATAGAATGCGTAGTCACCGATCGTGACGATCCCGTCGGAAACCACCAGGGATGTGATGTCCGTTCCGGAGAACGCATAGCTGTTG
>JAFSYZ010000028.1 GCA_017455785.1 Candidatus Methanomethylophilaceae archaeon | reverse complement strand
CCGGCATCCTTGGAGTATTCGGTGTCCACAAGGACATCGCCCTGATCGTTCATGATTATCGATACGGACTTGTCCCTTCTTTCCTTCAACTGCTTCGCCAGATTGATGGCCAATGTGGTTTTGCCCGCTCCGAGGTATCCGCCAAGGACGAGCATCCTCGTCTTACCGTCTGTCATCGGCGATTGATTGATTTTCTACTATAATAATGGTATTTATACGGTGTGGGGTATCGATAAAACAAACGCTCGCACAGTTGATTATGACATCAAGAACAATCATTCCGTGATGGTTATCAGGTTCCTCTTCCTCATGTAGGAGCATCTCTCACATGGGATGGTCAGTGTACACCTGTTACCTGCGGCCAGTCCCTTCAGGGCCTCGATAAGTCCTCTGTCGAGAGGTCTGAATCCGCTCCTCTTGTTGATGGACAGGGTCTCCCTTTCGGACTGACTGAGTTCTGCCGGCACTATCCCCTTATCCACAAGGGACTTTACACAGTGCTCCGCCTCATCCGATGAACAGTGATCGCATCTCAATCCTACTTCGGATAGCGGTCCGTAGAGTTTGGCTATGGGATCGACGATGTAGATCTTCCTGTCCTTACCGAGGCAGATGTACACACCGTGCGGATTGTCGGCTGCGATGTATTCCATCCTAGTTCCGCGAACCTTCTCTTCTCTTACCACTGTCCAGAAGTCCTTCAGGTGGTTCATCAGCTGATATACTAACTGTTGGTACTTGATGCCGAGGCTGTCCGCCAGCTCCTGCTTCGTCATGGCATGCCCGTTGTAGGTCTCCTCGAAAAGTTTGTTGAGAATGCTCTGTCTCATCTCGTGAGTGGATATCGCTGTGTACGTATCCGGGTCCATGTAAAGGATCTCCATCCTGCAACTCTCAGCCATGATTATTGATATAATGTGGTGGGTTAAATATTTGAGTATCAGATTGACGGTGATATCGGATGGATTGTTCAGCAATCATCTTTTATTTGCGACGGCTGAAGAATCCCTTCTTTACCGACTGGACTTTCTCTTCCTCTTCAGGTTCGTCATCAACGATCCACATACCCTCTGGATCAACGTTCAGGCTGATGGTCTCGCCGATCCTCTTGACCTCTCTGCTGTTAGACGAGATGTTCAACTCGATGCCGTTAACGTCGATCACGTATTCTACACGGACACCGAGATATGAGGCATGTTTCACAGCCCCCCTGATGTTACCGTTCTCGTCCTCGGAGAATGCTTCCGGACGTATGATCAGGAGTCTCTCACCCGGTTCCACAGAGGTATCCATCTTGAAGTTCCCTATAGCACTGGATATGTTGTTCTCGCCGTCCACGTTACAGGGGATCGTGTTCTTCCAACCGAAGAATTCTGCTACCTTCTTGGACGCGGGACGCGAGAAGAAGACCTCGGGTGTGGCGCACTGCTCTATCTTGCCGTTGAACATAACGGCAATGCGGTCGCCTATGGCCATGGCCTCCTCCTGGTCGTGAGTGACGAATATTACAGTCTGTCCCAGTTGTTTGCATATGTCCCTGACAGCCGTACGCATCTCTATCCTCAGACCTGCATCTAATGCGCTAAGGGGCTCATCCAGTAGCAGCAGTTTCGGTTTGACTATCAGTGCTCTTGCCAATGAGACCCTCTGTTCCTGGCCTCCCGAGAGCTGGGTGGCCATCCTGTCCTCCAGTCCGGTGAGTTTCACCAGGTCGATGTACTTCTGGGTCTCGGAGTCCATCTCTTCCCTGTTGGAGAACATGCCCCTGACCCTGGGTGCGAAGTTGATGTTCTTCGCCACTGTCATGTTCTTGAACATATGGGCTTTCTGGAACACCATGGATATAGGCCTCTTCTCTGTGGGGAGTCTGTCAATGGATCCCCCATCCACGAGGATCTCCCCGGAGTCCTGTTCCTCCAATCCCGCTATCGTCTTCAGAAGTGTGGTCTTTCCGCATCCTGAAGGGCCGAGCAGGACCAGTATCTCTCCCTCTTCCAATGTTATGTTGATGTCCTGCAGGGTGGGCTTCTCAGCTCCCCTGTATGTCTTGAATAAGCCTTTGATCTCCAGGAAGCTCATCGTCAGATCCTCCCATTGTTCATCTTATCGGTGCCTATAATCCATGTTGAGATGAAAAGGAATGCTATGGACGGTATGAAGAACAGTACCGTCAGTGATGCGAGCATCCCGTTAGAGTATTGTCCGTTGTATATGGCGGGATATAACAACGAAGCAACTGTGTTGAATGTCCTGGGTGCGAACATGCTCACTGCGAGATATGCGGCCCAGGAGCTCATGAATACGTACATCGCACTGACCATCAGTCCTGTCTTCAGGTTCGGCAGTACGACATTGAGTAATCTTGATAACCAGTTTATTCCAAGTGTGGAAGCCTGGTCCTCTATTCCGCTGTCATAATTCTTGAAGATCGGGACAAGTACCATTATCGCATAAGGTACGAGGAACACCGCTTCGGCAATGACAAGGGAGAGGAATGTCTTGTAGATGCCCATCTTCACGAACACGCCCATGAGTCCGAACAGGACTATGATCGCTGGTGCCATAACAGGCATCATCGTCAGTGTCTGAACGAAGATCTTGCCACGGAAATGCTGCGTGCCTATGAATTTGGCAGGCATCACGGCCAGTAATATGGATACTATCGTAACAATCGCCGAGACGATTATACTGTCAGTGATGACCTTTCCCAGCGAGTACGTATCGAACAACATTGTGAAGTTATCGAAGGACAGTTCGGAGGGGAACAGGCTCGGATATGTCCAGGTCTCGGCCACGGACCAGAGCATCATCGGTATGATTGGTATGAGAATAACCAAGACTGTGAATGTCAACACCAGTTTCCTGGTCACGGTCCACATCATGATTTCTCCTCCCTTGTCAATGAATAGTACATCAGGACGAACGACACTGTCAGCGAGATGATGGTTACTATCATCGCTATCGAATATGCTTCCATATGTCCGGGAGTGAACCCGGCTGTGTTGTAATAGTAATAAGCGAGGGTGACCAGTGAATGTTTGTCACCAACCAATGACGGTAACTCGAAGGCACTGAACACGCTTGCGAAGCACAATACGGATGAGTATGCTATAGCGGGTTTCAATGTAGGTAATGTGATGTGGAAGAAACGTCTGATCTTCCATACCCCGAGGGTGGCGGCCTGCTCATCCTGTTCGTTCGAGACCGAATGAAGCACGGACAGCAATGAGAGTGTGATATAAGGGACGAACAGCCAAACGATACAGACGATGACTCCTACACCATCGCTCTTGAAGAAGATGTTCGGAAAATCCCACATCCTGTTGATGATTCCCAGGTTGTTCAGTACAGCGGATAGGAATCCCGATTGTGATAGGAAAAGGATCATCATCGTGGCGCATGCCAGTGAAGGTATCGCTACATCGGTCTGCAACAGGAAAATGACCAGTTTCTTCCCGATGAATGACCTCCTCAGTGCTACTGCGAGGATGATCGATGATATCATGGTGATGATCAGTACGATGATCGTTATGCGCAATGTGTAAACGAATGCGTTTACGAAGGCGGGGTCGTTGATCGCATCTATGTAATTCTGTAATCCTACGAAATCCCCAGAGAAAGAATGAACGCTCTCCTCGATCGAAAGACAGAGCGGCCAGATGAAAAAGGTTAAGGTGATCAGTGAGGGGATGAGTACGGGCATGATCTTGATCACGGACCGTAACTTCATCCTCATCACCGATCTTAGGTTTCACTCATCCGATGTACGGGTTCGCGTACTGTGACAGGATAGCCTCAGCATATCCGATTGTTGCCGCGGTACGGTTAGCTGCTACAACCTCGGGCTCGATGAACGGAGCACCAGTGACCTCCCACTGGGAGATGTAGGCCTGGAAGTAGTTCCACTGCTCGACACTGAGCTTGCTCTTGTCCATGTTGAATCCGTTTCCTGCGATGTTGTAGTATGTTGCCTGGATGTACGGGTCGTTCATAAGGTTGGCGATAACGATCGCACCGGCTGGGTTGGGGGCGTTGCACGGGATGAAGAGTCCGCACCTGTTGGAACAGGCTGTCTCCATCATGTACATACCGATCTCAGCGTTGTATGAGTCTGCCCTGAGTGCCATCGACTCGACGGTGGACAGAGCGATCATGATTGTGCTGTCGTTGAAGTCGTCAATATCCACCAGATTACCGACGAGGTTGGTGTTGGGTACTGTGACTGCACCTGCGGTTCCAGTGTAGTACTCGTTGAGGTAGGGGTTGATGTCCGACAGGTATGAAGCGACGTAGGGTGCTGCTTTAGCGTAGTCCTCTGCGGTCTTCACGTTGAGGATCTTCTTCTCGATGTATTCCTGGTATGTTGCCTTGTCCTTTGTGGCATTTCCTGTGTACTTGCCCTTCAGGTCGTGGTCCCATACGTATGCTGTCTTGTCAGTGCAAGCTACCCACTCGGATCCGTCAGCGTTGGCGGATGCGAGTTCGTAGACGATTGCCTCGAGGATCAGCTGGACGTGGAAGTTCGCTGCTCCAGTAGCACTGGGGATGTAAAACTGTCCGGGGTACAGCTGGACCCATGACGCGAGCTCGGTGTAGTTGTGGGGCAGACCGTAGACGCAGGTGACTCCAGCGGATCCCTCTCCTCTGCAGGCTGCTCTTACACTGTCGATGTCGTAGGTCTTCATTGTGTCGATGTTCTCAAGGTCGAACATCTCTCCTTCAACGGCAACTGTGACCACTGCGGATACCACAGATTCGCCGTAGACGATAACATTGACCTCGTTGTATTCAAGGTCAGGGTTGTTGAATTCTTTGTTGTAGACGAATGTGGTGGTACTTCCTGAGAACGGAGCTACCGAGCAGACGGCCCTGCTGTATGTTCCAGCTCCGTAGCGACCGTCATAGGTGTTCTGCCATGTGGCGTCCGCAAGTGAGTCGGAGTAGTTGACGACATTGGGCATCTTTGATTCCCAGTCGCTCTGGAGAACAATGTTGGTACCCTTTCCGTCAGCATCAATGATGGCAGCCAGATCGGATGATCTGCTCCAGAAGAAGTCGTATGATCCCTTGCCCTCTGGGTCGGCGAGGTATTCCTTGACGACCATTCCACCCGTCACATAACCGGCGCAGGTCAGAGTGATATCATATTTCTCTTTTGCAAGCGGTACGAGGATATCGTTGAACCACTTCATACAGTAAGCGTCGAAATAGAATCCGATATTGACTTTAGTGCCCTTGGCAGCATCAACAATCTCGTCCCAAGTCATGTCTGCAATGTCTTTGTGTCCAGGTGAAGGGGAGTCTCCTCCCTTGTTGTTGTTCATGACAACAACTGCGATACCTGCAATAACAAGGATTACCACAACCGCGATGACTGCGATTGTTTTAGTGTCTTTGATCATTTATTGACCTCGGTATACCAAATTGTATAGTGATATATTTAATAATTTTATGAAATAATCGCTATTTGTGTTTAACAATTGTTTATTGTAATATATACTGGCTATGTCGTAATAAGGGCTGTACTATTGTTAAAGAAAATTAGTAAACATTTAACTAATAATCAAATCATTGCGGTTCGAATGGCAGATAAGGACAACTTCATGCACATGATAAGGTGCGAGCCCCACGGACACGTTCCAGTATATTTGTTCGATATCACGCTGGGGATGGAGGTGGCCGGTATCGATACCGACACGATCTATTTGAATGGTTTCGACGGCGAGAAGTCCGCAAGGTCCTTGTTGGCATTACAGAAGTATCTCGATTACGATGCGGTCAACGGTTCGGTGTCATGGTTCGATAACCGTGTCTACGAAAATGATGTGGTCTTCCCGAAGAAGGGTATCCCATACATCAAAGGGTTCGTACTGAAGGATCCGTCCAAGCTGTATCAGCTCAGTCATTCGGATATCCCTGATGAGTTGTTGGATCAGCTGGCACTATCACATCGTCTGGTGCAGGATGGTACGGATGCCGCACTCGTCCATCACGTTCCCTCCCCTTTCGGGGCCGCTTCCGGATTGAGGGGGTTGGAGAGCATCCTCATGGATATGCTGCAGGAACCTGATTTCGTAAGGGATCTGTTGGAATTCTGTTTGGGCACATCAAAGATAGTGTCCGAAAGGGTGTTCAAGGATGTATGTCCGGATGTATGCATGATATCCGGTGCCTATGACAATGTAGATCTGATGGGAGAGGACGGTGTCAGGCAGTTCTCGATGGATTACGTTAGGCGCACCATCGATTTCATCCACGAAGTGGACACAAATGTGTGTTTCCACCCTCACGGCGAGCTCTCGGCCCACGGCGACATCCTGAAGGAGTACGAGAGGATAGGTGTGGAATGTTTGTACTATGGTGAGAACTGCGATCCTCTGAAGATTCATGATTTTATCCCGAATCTTTCACTTATGGGAGGGATCGACACATTCACCACCATCGTACTCGGTGATGCCGCAAGGGTCACCAAGGACACAGAGGATTGTGTCAGGAAGATGAAGGGCCTGAACTACGGGTTCACCTGTTCCTGTTCCGTAGACAGGGGATTGCCTCTGGATATGATCAAGACGATGGTAGACACCGTGAAGCGTGTAGGCTGATCCCGATCGGTTCAGGTAACGGTCGATTAATCAGACAGTTATCTTCTCGATTACCCTATCGAGCAATTCATGATCCACACCAGCATTCGTTTCAAGGAATGAGTATACCACTTCGTATGCGTTGAACGAGTGATAGTCGACATTCTCCCAATCCACTTCGTGGTAGTGGTCTATTACCTTAGGGTTCAGGATCGTGTAGAGGAACGGATCGATGTAGATGTGTTCCACCGCATCGTACGCATCGGTACCTTCTACGATACCGTAGTAGTTGGTTATCGATCTCATGAACTCCTTCTTGATGTCATCATACGTTGCCCCTGCAAGGGCCTGGAGCATCGCACAGAATGTGCCGGTGCGGTCCTTGCCGTATTTGCATGCTATGCAGATATTGCCATCTGCGGAGTCGATCATCTCGAAGAACAGTCTTATGTCCTCGGGATTGGACAATATCCCGGGATAGAATTCATGGGCCTGGACATGTCCTGAGTGGAACAGTTCGTAGCAATACAGGGATGGGTGCTCTTCTACCTTTGGGGCCAGTTTTTCATATTCTATGTCAAGGATGATCAGGGAATCGATGCCGACATCCTTGCACAGATCGTTGACGTAGTAGATACGGTCATCCTTGGTGGTCCACGGTGATGCCGAACGGTATATCAGATCCGATTTCATGGAACCGCCGGTGAGTTCGCGGAAGTTGGCGTATATCTCATCGCTACCGAAGTCGCTCCTATCGTTGGAGAATACCTGCAGATACGGACCCAGATGGTCGTAGTACTTGTTGGGTCCCTTGAGTGTTATCTCCATCGTGTCCCCGACCTTGAGTTCCAGTTCGTTCCGGATATCACCGTTGAATATGCCCATGACCATCTCTCCGGTGGTCACTGTGTAACTGATGAATATCGTACCGAACGGTACTCCGTTCCAATCGTGGGCATGTATCGCGATCAGGCGTTCCACACCTATATCCACATAGAGATCGTAACCGACGTCCGCCCCAATGCCGTGGAGCTGTTCCTCGGTGACATCCAGGGCGTAGCTCCCATAGGGGTCGAACCCGATGATGTGGGCTTCTATGGAGGTCGGTCCACTCGAGGAATCGTGAGGGATAAGGAAGTAGACTGCCGATGCTATAAGCACGATTGCCAAGATCACTACGAAACCATTCTTTACCCTGTGGTCCACGCTGGTGGAACCGATTTGACTGCATATAACGATATGGATGAGTTACCTATAGCAGAATGTGGGACATCATCGTTATATTTGCAACAACACATGATGTAACAGCACATGAAACACCGTCTGTTGTCATTCTTTGTGCTAATCATTTTATTGATGACAGCGACGCCTGTTTTTACAACGTCGTCCGATGGGACCGAAGTCGAATCAACGATGGATGATGCAGGGGATGCCCCGTTCGACATCTACGTTTACGATACCATAATGGATATATTCACACCCGGTGGTTAATGGGATCCGGCCTCATTCATGAGGTCGATCTTCGTTGATACCGTTCAATCCTTTGTGGGGATGATCGACGGTAACGAGGAGCGTATCGGCGAGAGGGTGGATAACGATAACCATTATCGAGAGCAGGCTGCAGTTCTACGGGAATGAAGGGATGTTCACAGAGGTCCTGCTCAAGGATCCCGATGATGAGAAGAAGGGATACATCGACACGGTCAAAGCTTTCATAGGAGAGAGGAAGTAGGGGTCCGACAATCAACATATATAACCCGATCAAGGTATCATCTCTGTAACATGCGTGTCGATTTCTTCCAGGACAGGAACTCCGATGAGATCAGGGTCGTTGTACAGGCCCCGTCCATGACCCAGGATGTGGAGGAACTGATGGAGACCATCAGGAACTTCTCCCCGTCACCGATATCCGGTTACTCCGACGGTGTACTGACCAAACTGGGTAAGGATTCGATCATACGCATCTATTCCAAGGACAAGAGGGTTTACGCCGATACCCTGGACGGTTCATATCTTATCAAGAGTCCGTTGTATCAGTTGGAGAACGACCTACCGAAGAACTTCGTCAGGATATCCAACTCCGAGATAGTGAACAGTGATAAGATAATCAAACTGGATATGAACCTCGCAGGTACTATACGCATCTATCTGGAAGGAGACATCGAATCCCGTGTATCAAGGAGATACATGTCCAGGGTGAAGGAGGCGCTGATATGAACGATGATGATAACAGATTCATGCTGAAAATGGCCATCCTGGGATTCGTCATGGGTGTGATCATGGGTGACGCCATCACGATGCTGTTCGCATCCACCTCAGACCAGCTTATCTTCGTGTCACAATCCCTTTCCGACAGGTTCGGGGACACCATGGCCTTCATAATACAATCATTAGTATCTGGCGTGGTGGGATTCATCGCATGGTACAGTACCAAGGCGTACTATGACGAGCGTTTCAGCATCATCGCTGCCACACTGATACACATGGTCATCACCATGTCGGCACTGATCATCGCTGGTTACTTCCTGGGATGGATCGGACCGAATGCGGAGGGGCTGCTGATGTTCCTGGTGCTTCCGCTGGTGATCTACACCATGATATGGTTCTCGATTTACATGTCGTACAGGATGAAGATACAGCAGATCAACGAATCACTGAAGAGGAGACGTTCCGGCAAGGAATGACCATCCGTCATAGAATAATGACCGTTCGTCGTCCGTCGTGCGTATTCTGTTATCTAGACAGTATCAGATATGTATCCAATTCAAGGGGGATTCATACATGGATATGAGAAAAATGACACCCGTCATAGCAATGATCGGGGTTCTGATATTCTTTATCTGGGGATACCTGGATACCTTCGAGCACAGTTGGTTGACCTTCATTGCGGTCGGGATCATCATCGTAGCTATCTCGATCATAGAGAAGGATAAGAGAGGGGAGTAGGTCCCTCACGGAGTTGGATATAATGAGTGGGAAAGAGAATCAAGTGTTCAAGAGGACCACAGTCCTCTTTATGATTTCTATGTTCGCTGTGTTGGTGTTCGCCATCGCTTTAGCGATGGTTGTGAATGATGCTGACGATATTCAGGCGGACAGCAGCGGAACATGCGGCGACGTTGTCACCTGGGCGATCACCGGTGACACATTGAAGATCGAGAAGACAGGTGCCGGGACCGGTGCCATGAGTGATTTCAACAGCGATGCTAAACCGCCATGGTTTACCGAGACATATGACAAAGTGGTCATCGGCGACGGTGTGACATCCATCGGTAACTACGCGTTCTACAAGAGCAAGATGTCCAGCATCACAATAGCGGATTCGGTCAACAGGATCGGCGAGGGGGCGTTCGGTCTGTGTACCAATCTTTTTGCCGTGAAGATCCCCTCGGGAGTGACCGCCATCGAATGCGAGACGTTCCTGAAATGTTCCAAACTGTGGGATGTCGAACTTCCCGACACACTGATCTCCATCGGCGAGGATGCCTTCTACGGCTGTTCGGCACTGGAGACGATAGATCTCCCGGATGGACTGAAGGAGATCGGGGAACAGGCATTCTGTGTATGCGAATCCCTCATCCAGATAATCGTCCCGTCCACCGTGGACACCATAGGCGCGTGTGCATTCACCGACAATCCCAAGATGATCAATGCGGTCTTCAATAACGGATGCACGGTCATAGGTGAATTGGCCTTCTACATGACCGACGGACTTCAGCTGGTCTACATCCCGGCTACGATCACCGAGATCGGCGAGGGAGCATTCGACCAGCCGTTCTACGATACAGACGGTACCACCATGCTGTCATATGACGAGCTTCCGGGTTACCTTTACACAGGAGAGGACAAACTCGTCAGGTATTCTGGCAGCAGAGGTGAGATAGTCGATGCAGGCATCTGCGGCGACGGGGTCATGTGGACGATCGATACGGATAACAATCTTGTGATATCCAAGACAGAAACTGGTACCGGAGCCATGTACGATTATGACAGCAGTGAGAAGAAGACACCATGGCTCTCCAATGAGTACAAGGTTGCCACGGTCACCGTCGGTGACGGTGTGACGTCCATCGGTAACTACGCGTTCTATGCATGTGGTGCGTTGATGAGTGTCGACATATCATCCTCGGTCAAGACCGTTGGTGACAGCGCATTCTCCTCATGTGCATCCCTGACGGAAATATCCTTCCCGGAGGGTGTGACGTCGATCGGTGCCAGTGTGTTCCAATGGTGTATGAGGCTGTCGTCCGTGGAACTGCCGTCCACTCTTGAGTATATAGGTGACGGGGCATTCTCCTGGAACAGAGGCATTACGGAGATCACATTGCCATCAGGGTTGAAGGACATGGGTGAGTCCGTGTTCGAGAACTCCGATCTGGAGACCGTCATAGTCTCTGAAGGGGTCACCATGATCGGGACCAAAGCGTTCAACATGTGCAGGGATCTGATCAATGTATCCCTTCCGTCAACACTCAGGACGATCGGGGACAGTGCATTCTATGATTGCGGATTTGAATCCCTGACGTTGCCGGAAGGCCTGGAGACCATCGGTGAGGATGCGTTCTGCGGTTCAAGTCTGGTGAGCATAGAGATCCCTTCGACGGTGAAGACCATCGGTGAAGGAGCGTTCCAGAGGATGTGGGACCTGGAGTCCGTGACATTCAAGTCAGGCCTTCAGACCATAGGTGCCAAGGCATTCTACAGCACAGACATAACTAGTGTTGTCATTCCTAATTCGGTCACTTCCATAGGTGCGGAGGCGTTCAGCAACTGTAAAGAGATGACGACGCTGACCCTTTCCGCCAACATAACGGCAATCCCGGAGAAGGCCTTCTACTGGTGCAACTCCTTGACATCCGTGAAGATACCTGAGAAGGTGACCGGTATCGGTGATAGGGCATTCGAACAATGTACCTCATTGAAAGCCATATCCATCCCGTCCAGTGTGACTACCATCGGCAACTACGCATTCTGTTCCTGTTACGGAGCGGATTCCCTGACCTTATCGGAGGGACTATGGACGATAGGCGACTACGCATTCTACGACTGCAGGAACGTCAAATCGTTGGAAATCCCATCGACGGTCAGGTCGATAGGTTCCTTCTCTTTCAGCAGGTGTTCGGATCTGAAGACGGTCGAGATCCCATTGGGAATAACGGAGATCCCGGAGGAAGCGTTCTCCTCGTGTACGTACATGGAGAAACTCATACTCCCTGCAGGACTCAAGACCATCGGAACCAAGGCATTCTACGGTTCATGTCAGTTCATCGATGATCTCATCATCCCTCTGACCGTCACAAGCATAGGCGAAGGTGCATTCTATGCTACCAAGGGTACACTGATCAATTACGGTTATGAGAACGTCAGGATCCCTGAGAGTGTGAATGTCATCGGCGTTGGTGCATTCGGAGAGACGATATTCTACGATGAGGATGGAACGACGGTCCTGGCATATACGGATCTTCCGGGTTATTCGTACAAGGGAAAGAACCTGAGTCTCGTCAGGGAGGTGCCGCGCAGCGAACTGGTAGACGAAGGCGATTGCGGCCATGGTGTCACATGGGCATACTACACAGACGGTTCGTTGGAGATAACCAAGATCATCAATTCGATCAATGCCAAGATGGATGATTTCAGTCCTGACGATCCGGCACCTTGGAGTGAATACGAGATCATGTGGGTGGACATCGACCAGGGAATAACAAACATCGGGAACTATGCTTTCACGGATTGCGGATCATTGACCGTTATCAACATGCCCGATAGTATCACAAGGATAGGCGACCATGCATTCGGTATGTGTATCTCGCTTACCTCCTTCGATGTACCATCGAAGCTGACATCCGTGGGCGATGATGCATTCTACGGCTTGTCATTCGTGGCCGGAATGGTCGTAGTGGAACCTACCGCGGACAATCTCCTTTCCGGAGGAGAATGGACCGGTATGGGAAGGATACTCTATGTGGACAGGAACACGGTGTTGTTCTACGGTAATGGCGGAGAACCCGAATCGGTGATAAAGGTCGTCGGAGAGGACGGAAGATTATTATCATTGGCGGACGCCCCATCGTTGGAAGGCATGAAGTTCGTCGGGTGGTACACAGAGGCCGAAGGAGGAGAGAAGATCTCCACATCCACATACTTCGATTATGATGTCACGGTCTTCGCCCATTGGGAGAAGGATGTCCCGAAAGATAATACCGTTCAGCTGTGGTTGATCGGTATTTTCGCAGTCATCCTTGTTCTGATCGGAGTGTCCATACTTCACAGGAAACTCTGATTCGGAGAAACAATCCCTCCCGGGAGTCCGGGAGGGTCTTCTTTCTTTACTCTGTTGAATTAGTGCGGAAATGCCCTAATTTCACTCTATTCTGAGATAGCATTCGCTGATATATACGTCCGTGCCCCATCTCAGACCGTCGAAAGGCTATCTCAATTTACTCCGGTGGCATGATCCACAAAATGACTTTTCGGGCCTGGACCGTTCGGAATCCCCACAATTTTAATCGGTGGCTTACTCCACAAGAAAAGAACGTGACGTCTCCTCCGGTCCTCGCTTCCCCAGGTCGTCATATCGGCATCGGACGTGAACGGGCTGAAGGCCCCTTCACGCCCTGAAGGGAGTTCCTCTCTTCAGGATCGCGAGAATCATCGTCAGCATCTTTCTGGAAGCGGTCACCGTTGCCTTCTTGGTCCCCATGACTGGCTCTTTCGCTTTGAAATACGCCGTGACCGAGGAGTCACAGAAGCGCACGTGTGCGCTTGTGACCCTCTCCATCACGGATCTCATCATCTTATCGCCGTTCTTGGTGAGCTTCCCGTGATGTTCCTTTCCGCCGGAATCCCTTACCTTCGGGACCATCCCGAAGTAAGCACAGATCTTCTTGCCGTCTTCGAATCTGTTCGGATCGACGATCATGGACATGATCTGGACGGCCGTCTGCCGTCCGATACCGGGAATCGATTCTATCAGTTCCACATAGCGGTTGCCAGGAAGTTCATTCTCCACCATGTGTTTCAGCCAATTGCCTTCGGTGATCAATCTCTCATATTCGTCCAGTCTGAACATTAGGACCGGATCTCCGTGATAGTCCTCACGGAGATCGTCACGGACATATTTCACTTTCAGATTGGTATTCCCGCGGAACTCCTCCAGATTCCTGGACATATGAGATTTGATCCTTCTGGATTCGTCACCGATCTTCATGGAATTCTCTTCCTTGATGCGGCAGATGTCCTTCACCCTGCATTCCTCGATGGTCGGCATGTACGACATCGACAGCTCGATGTCGCCCTTCTTCCACAATCTCAGCATCCTGCCGATGGATTCGGCATCCTTCCTGTCAGTCTTCTTGTCTGTATCGGTGACCATCTTCAGACTGGCAGCGTGCACGACGTGGGCCTCCACGGCGTGCCTGGAGAAGAATCTGAAGATTCTGTAGGCATAGGTGGTGGATTCCATCATCACACAGAACTCCTGGCCTTGCAGGTAGTCCAAAATCTTCTGCAGACCATCGTCGTTCGACTTCACATCCATGCTGGCAACGGGTTTCCCGTTGGCAGCGATAACACAAGCGGTTGTGTTATTCT
>JAFSYZ010000027.1 GCA_017455785.1 Candidatus Methanomethylophilaceae archaeon | reverse complement strand
GTGGATCCAACAAGAACCAAGGCCGCAGGCGTATGCGGCGTTGACGATATTGGTACCTACGGCGCACGCATCATAGAACGAAATCGGATTGTCCCTTTCCGCAAGCACATAAACGATGGTGGGCGCTCCGTAGTATGGTTCAGCGGTACTGAAATAGGTCATGAATTTCTTGTTCAACTCATTGAGCGCTTCAACATCTTCGGGATTCTGTACGGCTACGATGTACGGTGATTGTTTACCCATGCCAGTTGGTGCGTATGTTCCGGCTTCAAGGATCAGATCCAATTCCTCATCCTTGATCTGTTCTTTCTTGTATTTCCTGATAGAACGGCGCTCCTTCAGACACCTGAGCATTTCTTTGTTCATGAGGAACAATCATAGGAAGGCGATATAGTATTGACTACGACGGATGACGTATTTTTAGGTACAGATTTAGCGATATTTGTAGCATTCTTTAGGATATACGTCAATTTGGATACGATATCCGAAAAGGTTTGGATAATTATAAATAAAGGGGTAAGATTTCACTGGGCTCGGACCAAAGGGGGTTCTTTAGATGATGTATGGTAAAAGCATTCGTATGGAAAGGATAATGGATAGAAGGACAGGCAACGCAATCATTGTTCCTATGGACCACGGTATATCTTCAGGACCGTTAAACGGACTGATTGACATGAAACAGACAGTGGACGATGTTTCCAACGGAGGGGCCACAGCAGTTTTGATGCACAAGGGACTGATCAGATATTCCTACCGTCAATCAGGAAGGGATGTGGGATTGATCATGCATCTATCGGCATCTACAAGTCTTGGCCCTATGGTCAACAGTAAGGTCCAGATCACTACGATAGAGGAAGCCATTAAATACGGTGCAGATGCCGTTTCTATACACATCAATTTTGGTTCAGAGGATGAGCCCTTAATGTTACAATCGGCCGGTCAGATCTCTAAACAGTGCAATGAATGGGGGATGCCTTTGATAATTATGGCGTACCCACGCGGACCACAGATCAAGAACCAATATGATCCTGAAGCTATTGCCCACTGCGCTAGGGCAGCAGCCGAGATAGGTGCTGACATCGTGAAGGTAAGCTATACTGGGGATATTGATTCATTCAGAGATGTATGCGAGGGAGCGTTAGCCCCCGTGGTAATAGCAGGCGGGCCTCAGATGAACTCTGATTTAGATATCCTGAACATGGTCCACGATTCATTGGAGGCAGGAGGGCACGGTGTCTCTATAGGAAGGAACATCTTCCAAAACAAAAACGTTAGGGGTATCACAAAGGCAATCTCTAGTATAGTCCTTGAAGGTTACTCGGTAGAAGAGGCGGCCACTTTTATTAACTGATTGATGGTGTCGGGGCGGAATCCCCACATCAATCAAAAAAGAGGTCATAGTTATAGATCAAATCAATTTGACTATGGAGAATTTAGTCATATTCTCTTTATTATCCTCAACGTTTTCGTTATCCAAGAATAGGTTATAGAACTCACCGGCATCTCTTCTGCAGACAGCACCACAATCATCGGATATTATACCTTTAGCTAACATCTCTGCTGCATATGCGGTGTCTTCACATTCCTCGAATTCAGCATATGGATATAGTCTTTTCAGATTCCCTTTGGATTGTTGTAGCGCTTGTATATGTGACACCAATTTCTTTATTTTGCATTCAGAATTCTTTTTGAATACACAGTGGTGGATGTGCGTCCATTCAGTATCCAGGAAGACGATCTCATCATGATCTGCTAGAGCATCCCTGGTCTCGATGACAATACCGGCGAATTTGTTCTCCGTCGCAAGCACTCCGTAATCAACGTTATTGGAAAGAAGTGCATCGATAGTGCCCTTGGCAGACATCAGTGGCACTAGTACATAATCTGATATGCCCATCCTTTGTGCAAAGACCTTGGACATCGCTTCGCTATTTGAAAGCGGTATCCCCATGTAACCAATTCTTAGGGCAGATGCCATGCCCCTATTATCTACAGATGGTATAAAGCACTGACCCAGACAATCGTCGACATGATTCAGATATCCTCATCGATGTTACGGAAGTTGAGTGCCGGACATGGTCCGAAGCAGTCCCCGCATCTGATGCATTCATCGGGATACATCTCCACCCTTCCGTTCTCGATCCTCAATGCTTCCATTCCGCATCTTGCTGCACAGAGGCCGCATCCGACACACTGTTCCGAACGGATGATAAGCTCAAAAAGCCTCTCGATCTTCTGACGGGCATCGTTCTCCACGTTGGCCTTGGAGATTATTGCCCCTTCCCTGTATATGGTGATGTTATCGACGGAGGCCCATTGCCCCTCGGGATCCTTCTCCACAGTCCTTCCCAGCGGCTGCATGAAGCCCACCAGTCTGTCGAGGTCAATAGGCCTGGATAGGGCAGCCTCGATGCTGTATCCTATGACACACGGTGAATAACCTTCCTGGACCTTGATGTTCAAAGGTCCCTTCTCAGGCGATTTGGTCTGTTTTGTGAGTTCGGAGACATCCTTTCCTGACACCCTCTGCACCTCCTCCTTGATCGACTGCGGAGCGCGTTTCCATCTCCACAGGCCGTACTTCTTCCATTCCTCAGGAAGGCCGCGCTCGTTCATGTACTTATCGAGATACTCATTCCATTGAGGATATCTGTCGGAGTTCCCGGCTACGATGTCGAACTCCGCAAGATCGGATGCCGGGCAAAGGAAGCAGCCGATACGGTCCAACCCTCTTGTGTACCATACGTTGAACGGTTCCTTTTTGTAGAACAGGTAGAACCACACGTGTATGGAGTTCCAGCTCTGTATCGGTGAGGCGCCCGTCTGTCCCGGGGTCCATGGGTTGACCCATATCCTGGGCTTGTTGTGTCTTGCTTCAGATTCATACTTCCTCTGTCCGATGAATGAAAGTACACCATCGGGGAAGTTCTTGTTTATCGCACCTACTGTAGGGCCTAGTTTGTTGGTCTTACAGCACCATCTGTAGTCCTTCGCAGGGGGTCCGAACTGGACCAGATTGCCGAAGAATGCATCGGTAGGAGCGGTCTCCTCAATCAATTGAAGATCATGTCTGGTACATACGTCATGTACATGTTCGACGGTCTCATTGAACTCCAATCCGGTGTTGACGAAGAGCACCGGTAATTTAAGACCGGCATCCATGGTCAGGAGCAACGTGCACAATGAATCCTTACCACCGGAGAACGAGACTATCGCAGGTTTATCGTACTGTTCAATGGTCTTCTTGATGAACTCTACGGCCTCGTTCCTCCTTTTGATTATCACCTGTTCATTGGCCTTGACCACCTCGTCCCAGGTGTGCTTCTTATCGGAGAACATCAGCTGTTCGTCCTTGTACCATTTCGTCCTCACCGCCATGCCATGGTCGGAGGCGATCATATCGGCAGCGGACATCCTTGCGGTCCCTGTGGCGATGGCGTTCCTGTCCTTGTCGACGATGACTATCTCGTCACCATCCTTCACCTCGGGAGAAGCATCGATCACACCGGGTGCCATGAGGTTCTTGGATTCTTTCACAAAAGGTATCGCAGCATCATCGATCACCACGTATCCTTTAGTCATCTTCTTGGATATCCTCATCGCACTCTGCATGCGGTTGAGGAAGATCCATCCCTTGGCGAGATCGAATCTGATGGTGGCAGCGGTCTTCCCGTCGATGATGATCTCGTCCATCCTGTCCAATGACGGAGCTTTGTTCAGCAGAACTATCTGACCTTCTGAGATCAATGCGTATCCGCATCCTTCTCCGAACTGGGTATCCACGAGACCACGTATCATATCGATATCATGTCCGAATGCCGGCCTTACCTCTCCAGGAGGTGTCACCTCGACCTCATGAGTACCCTTTCCACAGCATGGACAGGAGTTCATCTCAAGTACCGGCAGGTTGCATTCGTCACACCATCTGAGGTGGTTCTTCCCTAGTCTGATAGCTGCCATCGACCCTCTCTATGGATGACACATTAAAAACTGTTCTCATTGCCATGGAGACAGCAGCATTGAGTTTTTACAGATAATGATCCATTGCCCGCAGGCATTAACGGCCGCTATGCGACCTATCCTACGGGTCTTATCCGGATGATGATTCACCTCACAGCTAGTATATAAAAAGTGTACTTGATTCAACGGTACGATGTCATAACTGGTCCAATAACACTCTCTTTCTGGATAATTCATAGGGTTCTTATGCCCAGGTATATATATCCTTAAGCGGAATTCAGCGCCAGTGATCATATGGTCAGACAGATACAGGTTTCAAAACGTGCAGCAGAGATGAATTATGCTATCAGAGAGGTAGCCGTACCTGCCGCACAGCTGGCCAAACAGGGCAAGAAACTCTGTATGCTGAACATCGGTGATCCCAACAAATGGGATTTTGAGACGCCGGGTTACTTCAAGGCCGCACTCAGGAAGGCCGTGGACCATACGGATAATGGTTACGGTGATTCCGAAGGGAATCCCGAGTTCAGACAGGCCATCGTGGACCGTGAGTACGAGAAGCATGGTGTACACATCGATTATGAGAAGGTGTTCGTCACCAGCGGTGTCGGAGAGGCCATCAACATCCTGATGGGTGCTTTGGTCGAGAACGGCGATGAGATATTGCTTCCCGGTCCGGGTTATCCGTCATACCACCAGTATGTGAACTTCTACGGCGGTACGCACAAGGCCTACAGGCTCATAGAGGAGGAGGAATGGGAGCCCGACATCGACATGATGCGTGCCCGTATAACCGATAGGACGAAGGCCATCGTGGTGATCAATCCCAACAATCCCACCGGTGCTGTGTTCTCCGAGAAGATACTCCGTCAGATAGGTGACCTTGCTGCTGAATATGAACTGCCGGTAATCTCCGATGAGATTTACGATAAGATCACGGACAAGCCCTTCTTCTCCATGTCCAGGCTGCCGTCCGATGTCTCCAGGATAATTTTCAATGGGTTCTCCAAGGTCAACCTCATGCCCGGATGGAGGGTCGGATACATGTACGTGATGGACGAACAGGGCATGTTGAATCAGATAGTCGACGGTATGAAGAAGCAGCTGCGTGCACGTATCTGTCCCAATGTCCCGTGCCAGTGGGCGGCCCAGGCGTCTTTGCAGGGTCCGCAGGATTACATCACGGACATGAACCGCAGGCTGCATGACAGGGCCGAGTTCTCATACGAGAGGCTGAACGAGATTCCCGGTATCTCCACGAACAGGACCGAGGGTGCATTCTATATGTTCCCCAAGGTCGAGCTCAACGGTATCTGGAAGACGGACAAGGACTTCGTCATGGACCTGATGAAGGAGGAGGGAGTTGTTCTGGTACACGGTTCCGGATTCGATCCAGAATTCGGACAGGGCCACTTCAGGACCATCACCTTGCCGAGAATCGAGATCCTCGCCAACGCCTATGACAAGTTGGAGAGGTTCATGATCCGCCACAGGGCCTGAACTTGTAGGCCGGAGAGAAAAAATGAATCCGGCAAAGGAAATGGTTGCCCCTGATTCAATCGGAGGAAGGCACACAAGAAACTCGGACGCTGATTCCGTATCGAAAACGATGAAATACTCGTTTAGTTTTCTTGCCGATACAGGTCCACGTAAATCGTAAGCGCTGAGCGGAAACAGTGTCGCCTGCTGGTGATGCTATGGAAGAGCTCAGATTACCGTGGAACACAAAGGAAGGCATCCTGTTCGGATGCATAATCGCATTCTTGTCGTCGATGCTGATCGGCGGATACAACGTATTCGACAATATGGGATACACTTTCGACAGATTCGGGGATTTCATGTTGGATTTCATCATAATCTGGCCAATCATGTTCGTTGTGGCTTTCACCCTGTCGAATACCATCGTCGGATGGGTGGCAGGCAAGGTCGTCCGCAGATTCATGTCCCCTACTGACAGTACGAACACATACATTTGCTTCAACCTGATAATGTGCGTCCTCCAGATGTCGGTGATACTCACTTTCCTCGGAGGTCTTATCGGACAGGCCGTAGCATTCGTGATGACAGGACATCAGATCGACGTCACGGAACTGATAGAGAATTGGCCCAGGATATGGCCCAGGAACTTCTGCATAGCGTTCTGGATAGAGATGCTCATAGCACAGCCTGCGGCACGCAGGGCGATGGTGATCATCCATAAGAAGAAGATGACGGCAGCAGGAGGTGCCTGAATGACGCAGAATAGGGTAATATTCACGATAGGAAGGTCTAACGGCAGCGGAGGAAGGGAGATCGCAGAGGCTCTCGCCGCAAAGCTTAGGATCAAGAGTTACGACAAACTCCTGATATCGGAGACCGCCAAAGCGGCCGGTATCACAGAGGATCAGGTCTATGAGAAAGATGAGAAGGACGGGAAAGGACTGTTCTCATTCTGCGGTGTCCCCGTTTCCAATCCTTTGCATCAGTATCAGTTCGATGCCCTCGGGGATATAACGCAAGTACTGGACAAGAAATTGAAGAGCAAAGGGTGACGGTGTGGGAAGAGGGACGGGGAATCCCGTCCCTCTACGTCACACATAAGATCGGCCGTCAGCATTATTAAATTGATAAAATGTTATCGGATTATCAAGGTGGAACAATGATCGTCGTACCGAGTTCGGAATTAAGGAATAGTTATACGGAGCTCACCGACAAGTACCTCAGCACCAACCAGCCCATCTATCTGACTAAGAACGGCCACGGACACGCTGTGCTGATAAGCATAGAGGAGTACGAAAGGCTGACAAGGGAGGACATGATCAGGAAGATACGCGACGGTATCGAGGCGGCCAGGAACGGTGATGTCATGTCCCCTGATGAAGCGGAAGCTCAGATCAGGAAGGAACTCGGTCTATGAGCTACCGCATATCGATATCGGGGCCTGCGGTGGCCGATATCAAGGAGACTGTTGGATACATAGCGAACGAAATGAAAAATCCGAAGGCCGCCGATGAACATCTCAGAGGATTCATGGACACCATACGTTCCCTTGAGGAAATGCCCAAGAGGTATCAACTGTCCGATGACAGCGAACTGAGAGAACTAGGAATACGGTTCGTATCGTTCAGGAACTTTCTCATCGCCTATTCCGTCATCGATGATGAGAATGTCGTCGAGGTATACAGGATCCTGTATTCCAGGTCCGATTTGAAACAGAAACTCATCTGATAGAATCTTCTTCTAACTTCTGTAACCAACGTAACAGACAGTTCTAGATATCCTTCCCACGCCATCTTTTGTTACGGTGAAAGAAATGGGAATAGGAGGAGAATACGTCTGTGAGAAATGCGGATACAAGTCAGAACAGATCCTGATGGGACCAGGATTCCTGAGCGCCCCGCGTCACCCGATGATCGGTGCCAGGATAATGAACGGGGAGTACGGCGAGAAGGCAAAGAAGATACTGGAGGAGAACCCGGATTCGGAGTTCAGCTTCTACATGGTGATATACCAATGTCGCTGCGGGAACATTACATCGGAGGATGTGGTGAGGATACGGTCCAGGGGGAAGAAGATCGACGAGGGTGTTCCTTGGACTTTTGGAGGCCCCAAGATGGATGTGTATGAGAGAGGGAAGATCCTCTACCGCCCGGTGGTCAAATGCAAGGAGTGCGGGAAGAGAATGCGCGAGATAAGGAATCCGCCTATGGAGATGCCATGTCCGAAGTGTGGCGGGACGATGGGATTCAATCATGACCTTTTCTGGGACTGATACCATGATCTGCGAGATACTTGTGATAATCCTGTCCGTGTACATCATCAGGAAACGGAGAATGATGAGGGAGAAGCTGAAGGATGCGGAGACCGTCGAACTCCATTACCCGGACGGGTCGTTCACGTACATCAGTGAGAAGGACCTGCTCTGAATAACGGAAGTAACAGACGGTCCTACTTATTCTTCTTTGTCAATTCTTATATCATGAGCAGGAAGAAAGAGATGTCAGACGAGGA
The DNA here is from genome assembly GCA_017455785.1 of Candidatus Methanomethylophilaceae archaeon. Lineage (GTDB taxonomy): Archaea > Thermoplasmatota > Thermoplasmata > Methanomassiliicoccales > Methanomethylophilaceae > Methanarcanum. Next base: position 323 of record JAFSYZ010000027.1, on the reverse strand, counting down.
GTTCAGGAGACTATGGGCCGAGACTGGCGGCGGCAGTTATGCCGGGGAGGGCGATTCCCCTTACGACCAGGAGTTTCTGGATTCCTGGAGAGGGAAGGACTGGAAGAACAGTACTTCGAACAAAAAACAGAAGTCCGAACCAACGTAAGAAATCTCTAATTGGATACAGAAAACATTGGATTAGTCGAATAAGGAGAAGGGATTACTCCCTCCCCCTCTTCTTGGAACCGTACGTGATACTCTCGCATCATACGGCTCGAGCCATCGATAACCTTGTTGCTCAAGGCGTCTTACATCGCGAAAGATTTATCCCTGTATCCGCG
>JAFSYZ010000162.1 GCA_017455785.1 Candidatus Methanomethylophilaceae archaeon | reverse complement strand
ATCGCATACATCGTCCTGGCCATCTTGTTGGCTGTCGCCGTAAGCGCTTTCTTCTTCGGCATACGGGAGCAGAATCTGTCGTATTGGCGGGATATAGCGGATAATCTGTCCTTATCCTTCGAAACATGTACCATCGTTGACCATAAGTTTCCCGCAAGAAGTACCATTACAGTCTAACTCTTTTCTCTAAAAATCTTCGATTTTCTGCTGATTTTTACGCAAATTGACAGTGAGATGTGCTCGATCAGTAAACGATCCAATCGGCGTCTCTTGATAATTTGACTAGAAGCTTTGTAACAGAGGTCTTTTGAATTGGACTTAGTTTATATATGATGGTACTAAATAGAATAATTTTTATACTATAAGTACCATAATATTTATGATAATAATGGCGGTGCCCGAAGACATACGTAGAGTGGAGAGACCGAAGGGAACGGTAGTCGGTGACGGGCGTGACGGAGTATACCCTGTCAGAGAGAAACTGGCCTCCAAGTCATGGGTAGATGAGGATGGGAAGAGACACCGGCCGTCCAAGAACGGCCGGGTGGTCGGACACATAATTGGCGGAAGATACGTCCCGGTATCGCCGAAGGTCGATACCGTGTCCGTATGCGATGTGGACATCAAGGACTGGGGAGAATATTGTCTCTGTGATTCCCTGAACAAGGACCTACTCAAGGACCTGAGGGCCGTTTACGAGGAAGAGGATGCCATCAAGCTCTATGTGATGGCGTCGATGAGGGCGCTCAGGCGCGGACTCTCGGATAGACTCATGATGAGGACGTATCAAGAGAGTTTCATTTCAGAGACATACCCTGGTTTGAATCTAAGCAAGAACAATGTGTGCACGTTCCTGCGGAACGTGGGCAGAGCCTACAATCACACCCTGAGATTCATGCGCAACCGCGTATCGTCTTGCGGTGCGGATGACCGTCTCATCATTGACGGGAGCATCAAACAGGATCACAGCAGGATAAACTCCATGTCCGCTGTATCGAGGAAGACTTGCCATACCAAGCATCGTGACATGTCCATAATGTACTGCTACGGGATGAGATCCCGCGAGCCTCTCTGTTGCAAAGCGTATCCAGGAAACATGATAGATCTGAGAGCGGTGAGCGATTTCATCAGCGAGAACAAGATAACCGAAGGCATACTCATCATGGACAAGGGTTTTCCGATCGAATCTGTAGAGAGTGAGATAAGGAAGCACAAAGGCCTCCATTTCCTGCTGCCAATGAAGAGGGATCGTCCTGAGATCAAGAAGTACTCCATGCTAGCCTTCGATTCCTGTCTTCCGGATGCACGTGGTATATCGTGTAAGAAGACCGGGGCCGTATGGAATGGCCACAAGGTCTGGTTCTATTCATTCAGGGATCCGCAGATAGCGAAGGACGAGGAGATACTATACCTCAACGGCAAGGGTCCGTCCGAGGTGGATGCCAAGGAATTGGCATCCATGAGGAAGATGTTCGGGACTCTGGTTTTCATCTCTGATCTGAATCTAGAATGCAAAGAAGTGGATATGATCTACAACGAACGCTGGATGATTGAATTGATGTTCAGATTCGAGAGAGATATTCTAGAGATGGACGATACCCGCGAACACAGCGATTATACTGTCATAGCCAGCGAATTCTTGGACTACCTCGCCGCCATTATGACGGCGAGGATCTACAAATACCTGGATTCGAAGACGCTCCTAGAGAAATGTACATACGGCGATGTGATGCACAGACTGGAAAGGTTCAAGATGGTCCGCTCCACCGATGATGGGAAATGGCGGATGAATCGTACCGCTCTGACGGATGCGGAATTCGCATCCGAGACCGGTATTTTGATCAAACCGGTGATCCCACAGGAAGTGAAGAAGAGGGGAAGACCGAAAGGAAGCAAGGATACGCATCCTCGCAAAAGAAGATCGGTTGCAGCATCGGAATGATTCTGTCATGGAAATCATGTTATGGTACTTCTTGCGGGAAACTTGTGTAGATTGATTAAACTGTATTATGACTTTATCATCTTCTGTTTAAGTCATTGTGAATGCCATTCCAACGTATCTTGTTTGATAAGGTCAAGGTAGCAAAATGATATGATTGGAATACGAGGTTACGAAGAACAATATCGATCTTCAAAGTAAAGTTGGGGAATCGCTGAGCCTTGGGATGAAGGCATCCTTTGACAGCGATCCAAACCTAGAATGGTCCTTTTCTGATTCAGTCGTCGAATACGCCGGATGAATACAATCCTAAGCCGATAAATCCGACAAGTATTGCCGCATGAACGCCAAGACCAACTTTTTCCAAAGTAGTTAATTTGCTGTTGTAATCCGACACAGCTGGCTGTATAGATTCTTCATTTAAGACCTTCTGTTTACCATTGGTATCGCTGACAATAATCTTGGTTTCAGTTCGGTACTTTCAATTACCGGTTCCGTCCATTCATCCGTAAAGCCTCTGGTCATAATTGTTCTCTTCAAAGTGCGGGTTTCTATGGCACTTCTGAAGAAACTGATGTCCTCTTTGTATTTGAAATTCCACAACTCAACGGTAGGATTGCCTTCCGGGGGAACGATATTAAGTACTTTAATATCCGAATCTGAACCTACCGACCCTGTCTCCTTGGCGTTCATATCTGCGAACTCCTCAGGCATTATTATACTGCTTTTTCCCATTCTCTGTCCCCCCGACATCCCACCTCTGGGTGAGAAAATCGTGAATAGTTTGAGTATGTGTATATATAATCGAATCGAAGGGAAAAAATCCGTTTGGCATAATCTGGAAGTTGGATATGATATGTTATCATTTCCTAGCCATATCCATGATTCTCCACCAATCTCGCAACATCCAAAGGCTTTCTGAGCTATGGGGGTGGATACTCTACTCAGATCCTGTGCTCTGATTCACTCCTTCGCATGTTGTCTTATTCATCTTTTCCTTCAGTCTGACATATATGGCCGACATTACGAGTATGGTTGCTATCGTTCCGACCACGAGTATCAGGGATGGAACCATAGAGAGCGGGATCCACTTGTCGACACCTATGGTGACGAACGGTGCTATGATCAGCTTTCCGATGAACATGTGGAGCAGGAACAGATAGAGGATGTTTCTGCCCATCGCAGTAAAAAGATGCGATACTCCTGGGATCTTGGTGATTATGGCCACGATTGTAATCTGGAAAAATCCGCATGCAAGGGACTTGATTGCATAGGTATAGATGTTGAACGCTCCATACTTGCCGAATATATTGGTGGTCAGTTCAACGTTTGCGGGGAATACGAACAGGAATATCGCACCAATAGCAAGTGATACCGCCATTATGATCCAGAAACGTCTATCATGGATGTTATCGGTGAGTATCGTTCTGAAATCCGTCTTTGCGACAAGGGCACCTGTAAGAAGGAATCCGGCCCCCATCGGTGCAAGGTGCATATAGAAAGGCAACATGATGTGGACATACTCACAATAAACGGAGCTGATGCCGAACAGGATCAGTATGGCGATCACTGTTATTTTCCAGTTCTTCAGCACTTTGTCCGCAATTGCAAAGAATATCAGATATGACATTATCAGCAACAGGAGGTAGTACATCATTATGGTTACCTCGAAAGGTGCCAGTATGACCTTCTCTGCTAGATATGCATCGGTGGTCCAATCTAGGAATACTCCCTTGGAGGTGATGACGTTCCAGATGACCTCTCCCAGGCTGTGGAACTGTGAAAGGTCGTACCCGATGATCACCATGTAACCGAACATGATCACAGTGAGGATCACGGTGGCGGCAATGAAGATCAGAAGGAATGGAACGACACGTTTCTTAACGTTCTCCAAATAACTCCTTCCGGGTCTGTAGAAGAATCCGGATATCACGATGAACATAATCAGTCCTGAATACATGAACTGAATGATGGTGTTAGGTGAGCCGGTGGTATCGTCTGCACCCATCTGAAGGAGCACCATATGGGATACTATCACACCTAGGATGGCGAATCCTTTGTACATATCCAATTCTCTGAAGCGTCCTTCCTCGTGTCCGAATTCCATCGTATCCTATATTCAGTAAGTGTCTTGGTGGTAGATAAGGGAGTAGCATCAAATAACCAGGTCATAGTCTGATTATATCACATTATCTAACCGAAAGTTATCGGAGGGCTCATATTTTGCATTACCTCTTTATCGATTCATCAATCGATAATCCTCTTGGGCAACTCTGTAAACGAGGACATCCATGGTTCAATTATCCACATCATCACTCCACCGGATTCTGATGTTCGCTTCCCCTTGTGAGAAGATAGAAGAACGGAGTATCTAGCAGTGCCATCAGAACCTTGATCAGATACTGTGAACCTATCATGAACAGCATATCCGGTACGACACCCCAGAAAGCAATGGTGATGAATATGACCGTATCCACACCTGGGAGATCATCGTTGAAGTGTTGTTCCTCAGCCATTTGAATCTGGCGTGTTCCTTCGACCTTAACTTGTGGAAGAGGAACACGTCACATGACTGTGCGAAGATAAAAGCGATAAGGGATGCCAACACCACTCTTGCCGTGGAACCTAGTACCTCGCGATATTCGTCAGCATAATCGATCATATATGACGCCGGAGGAAGGGCGATGGCGATGTAGATTAGCAGAAGCGACAGAAGTTGGCATGCTATACATATCTGTACCGTCCTCCTAGCATGT
>JAFSYZ010000161.1 GCA_017455785.1 Candidatus Methanomethylophilaceae archaeon | reverse complement strand
CCAATACCTTGTCCACGTTCTCGATGGAGACACCGTTGAGTCCGCACTGAGGAGTGATGATCGATTGCTCAGCGGCCTTCTGTCTGTTGATGCCTTTCTCCTCGATCTTGTCGAAGAGAGCCTCGAACCTGGTAACGATGGAATCGACGGTCTCGACAGCCAATGCATCGTCGCTGTTGGGGATGATACCCCATGCGATGCTTCCGCCCTTACCGAAGAACCTGGTCAGCGCATCAGGGTACATCAGGATGTTGTCACCGTACTGATATGCATCGAAACTCAGTATCTCGATGTCCGTGGAGAGGATCATCTCCCAGTTGGTGTTACCGCAGCAATGTACGCCCCTGTAAGCATCGACATCCTCGAGGACCTCGTTGATCCACTCCTTCGCCTGTTCATCGGACAAAGATACGAAGGGGGTACCGAGGATGGAGAGTGATGGTTCGTCGTAGAAAATTATGACCTTTTCATTCGCCATCGACAGCCTTCTCGCCTGCCACTTGGCGGTCATGTTGATCGTCTTCCTGACGATCTCGGAATAGGATTCGTTATAGATCACCGGACGGCCTTCCGCATCCAGGATCTGCAACCCCTCGCTGATCGGTCCTGTGACCTGTCCCTTCACTGCGGTGAATGATGACAGATCCTGAACAAGGAACTGATACAGCCCGGCGTACATGTTCGGAGGGTGCACGAAATAATCTACATCATCCGAAAGTATGGCGCCATAGATCTCCATGGGATCGTAGTTGTTCAGATCCACGGTCATCTTCTCATCCATGACATTCAGACCGGGCAGGTGTGCTCCTGTCTGCATGTACATGCTCTCATTGATCCCCTTCGACGGCATCTGAGGCCATGAAGGACATGATACCCTGCCATCGAGAGTCTTCTCAACGGCCTCTACGGGATTAGTGTAAGGCTGCGACCCAATCAGTGTCGTAGCGAATTTCCATTCCATCGCAGTACGTATGTCCGTTCTCGTTTAAAATATACTTATCTACAGCCACGATTTGACGGAAGCATTCATCCTTCCGGGGATGTTCATCTGACCGACGGGAACAACGAACCATCCGTATGCGGAAGGAACTGTGCCGACATGTATTCGTCGTAGAACACCGGATCAGAACTCAGGTCGACGTACGTCATCTTGGGGAACAGCTCATCTATCCTGTCCCTGAATCCTTTGGACAGCAACGCCTTCTTCGCACCCGATAATGAGGCATTACCCAGATACTCGAACTTGGACCTGTCAACATCAGGAAACAGACCTATCGTTATCGCTGAATCCATGTTGATGAAGTTACCGAATCCGCCTGCGATGTATATCTTATCCAGGTCGTCGAAGGTCACACCGAGATTACGCACCATCGACCTGGTAGCCGAATAGATGGCGGCCTTCGTCATTATCACGTTGGAGATCTCGCTCTGTGTTATGACTATGTCATCCACTATGGTGAACACCCCGTCCTTCGAACCCGACCTCTCTGTAAGATTGCCGCGCTTATCGATGAACCCGTTCAGATACATATGTGCGACGAGATCGATCACCGCCGAACCGCAGATTCCCTTCGGTTCACTGTCGCCTATGACCGTGTATGAGATCTTACCGTCGATGATCCTGATGCTGTCGATGGCACCTGTCCTTGCCAGCATACCTGATGTCATCTGCGATCCCTCGAACGCCGGCCCTGCGGATGATGAACAGCACATGATCATATCCCTGTTGCCCAACGCCACCTCACCGTTGGTACCTACGTCTATCAGCAATGACAATGAATCGGATTGGTCCATCCCTGAATCAGCTATATCACTGGTGATGTCACCGCCTACATATGAGGCAACAGATGGCATGCATATGACCTTAGCATCCTCCGCGATACAAAGTCCACTCT
>JAFSYZ010000002.1 GCA_017455785.1 Candidatus Methanomethylophilaceae archaeon | reverse complement strand
TTCATCGAGGTGTTGACGATCTGCTTGGCGATCTTCTCCTCCAGACCGTAGTCCTTCTGGAACCTTGCGATCATGTTGAGGGGACTCTCACGTAGTTTGATACCTTCGGCCATCTTGGCAATGTGGTAGATACCGAGGTCGGGCTCTCCGATGTATCCGTAGTCGGCTTCGAACTCCTTCTTCCTTGCTCCCGTGGTCACTTTTCTTTCTTCATCGAAGTGTCTGGTTTCACGTTCGATCTTACCGCCGGCCTTCAGGATCTTCATCTGCCTGACAGCTTCGTATTTCAGACATGCTTCGACGTTCTTCAGACCGGTGACGTTCTTCACCTCACACCTTTCCTTACCGACGGATATGTTGCAGTCGCAACGTACGCTGCGCTCACCGTCATCCTGGAGGTCGATGGTGTGTCTTATCTCGGTGAGGAGGGCACCTAGGAACTCCCTCGCTTCTGCGGGTGATGAGATATCCGGTTCGGTGACGATCTCAACGAGAGGTATCCCCGACCTGTTGTAATCGACGAGTGATGAACCGTCACCTACACGCTTGGTCTTACCGGGATCCTCTTCAAGGTGTACACGTGTGATCCTTATTGGTTTGCTGCCGAGATAGAACACTCCGCCGAGACCGATGGGTGTGTCGTACTGCGTAATCTGGAAGTGCTTGCACAGATCAGGGTAGAAGTACGTCTTCCTCGAGAACCATGTGGTCTCAGGTATCGAACAACCGAGTTTTTTTGCAATCGTCAATCCAAGCTCCAATGCCTTCCTGTTCAGTGAGGGTTTCGATCCCGGGAGTCCGAGACATACGGGGCACACGTGTGTGTTCGCCCTCTCCGCACCTGTCGTAGGACATGAACAGAACATCTTCGACTTCGTAGGTAACTGCACATGGATCTCCAATCCGATCTTCATGCCTTCACCTCCGCATGTCTTACCTTGAATGACGAATCCCATCTCTCCGCCATGTCTATGAGGACATCCTCGTTCCAATGGTCGGATGTGAACATCAGGCCTATGGGCATCCCTTCCTGTGAGTATCCGCACGGTACGGAAAGGTGCGGCATGCCTGTGATGTTCGGAGGAACGGTCAGGAAATCTGCCTTATACGAATCCAATGCGGACATCTTTGAGATTTCATCGAACCTGGGTGAGACGAAGGGCATAGTAGGTGTGACGACAGCATCGAATCTTTCGAACACCTTCTTGTAATCGTTTATGATCGCCTCCCTCACCTGGAGCGCCTTGTTGTAGTACCTGTCGGCGTAACCGACCATCCTGGTGAATGTTCCAAGGAGTATTCTTCTCTTAGCTTCATCGCCGAAGTACTGCGAACGGAACGATGTGAAGTAATCGTCGAACTTGAGTGTGAGGTCGCCTTCCTGCTGTCCGTACCTCATACCGCAGTATCTGGCGAGGTTGGTTGATGCTTCCGATGTTGCTATCACATAGTACGCAGGGATGGAGTATTTCAGGGTGGGCATACTGACATACTCGATGTCGATGCTCATCGACTTCAATGATTCCAAAGATGATTCGAAGGATGCCATGACATCCTTGCTGATGCCCTCTCCTTTCACGGCCTCCTCAGGTATGGCGACCGCCTTCATCTTCTTCTTCCCCAATTCCAATTCAGGCTGTACGCAGGATGTCGGATCGTGCACATCCTTACCTGATATCACGGGAAGGTACTTCCTGAGGTCGGATGCCTTGAACGACAGCAATCCCACCTTGTCGAGGGAGTTGCCGTAATCTATCAATCCGTACCTCGACACACGTCCGTACGACGGTGCCAATCCGTACACCCCGCAGAACGATGCGGGACAGACGATGGAACCGCCTGTGGATACTCCCAATGAGACATGATCATCAAGCACAGCTGCAGCGCAAGCGGATCCTCCGGATGAACCTCCGCAGGACCTGTTGAGGTCGAACGGGTTCTTCGGTATGCCGAACGCGGAGTTGGTGGAGAAGGTTCCGAATCCGAACTCATCCATGTTGGTCTTTCCGCATAACGCACCGCCCGCTTCGCGCATCTTCTTTATCGGTGTGGCATCGAAGGGCGGGAAGTATCCCTTGAGTATCTTGGATCCCGCGGTGGTCTCGAAATCCTTCGATGTCAGATTGTCCTTGGCAGAGAATATGAACTTGGAATCATCAGGTACATCAGAAAATGCGGTGAACATCTCGTACCTTTCGTTGATATCTTTCAGGTTGAGTTTCATGCCAGCCTCGGCCCCCTGATGAATCCGTCGTACACCTTCATGTCCTTGGTGCACTCCTCAGCCGGTATGTCCATGGACGGCACGTCATCCCTCAGTGCGTCCGGTATCGGTACGGGATTGAATCCCTGGTTCTCGATCCCGGGTGCCTCGTCGAGCATTTCGAAGTATTCGAGGATCTCTCCCAGGTCCACACTGTATCTTTCCAATTCCTCTTCCGTGAGGTCGAGGTGTGCTATGCGTGCCACTCTTTCAACTATCTCTCTGTCCATGGAGACCGATTGGTGATTCCGCTAGTCTATTATAAAGTAAACGCGCGCGGAGCATGTAAAACAGCGGGATGAGGTAGTTCAGAGTTCTCACAATGACAAGGGTAGAAGAGGTAATGTGATGGGTGTGAGCAGAAGGAAATAGAAAGAAGATGTTTGGCCGCCCGCTGCTCAGACAGCGGGCGGTATCCATGTTCACGACAGGCACAGATAGTCCAGGTATGTGATGTGCCAGTACCTCTTACCCCCTTCGTACGGCGTATTGTATGAATAATCGTAGACACCGTTGTGCAGGGAGGCCGTGACACTCGCATACTGTTTATAGGCTTGACTACCTGTGAATAATAAAGAACGTATGGATTTCTCAAATCCAGAAGTATATCTGTGTATGATCAATGGACAATAATATGGGAGGGGGCGATGCCCCCTCAGATTAGAGTTTTCACCAGGGTAGCTTGTTCGCTACCTGCAGCTGTCTCATAGCGACCAGGACGAAGACCATCGCCGCTATTCCGATGAGCGTGACGAGGTAGCTCTGCCAGAATCCTGCGACCAGGAAGAAAATGAAAGACATTCCTGCGACGAGGATCGCATAAGGCATCTGTGTGGCGACGTGGTTGACGTGACTGCACTGTGCACCTGCGGACGACATGATGGTCGTATCGGATATGGGTGACACGTGGTCTCCGAACACTGCTCCGGCGAGACATGCACTGACACCGATGACCATCAGCGAGGGGTTGGTGACCTGGAAGGTCGTGACCACTATAGGCAACAGGATACCCATCGTACCCCATGATGTTCCTGTAGCGAATGCGATGAAACATGCCAGGAGCATGAAGATTGCGGGTAGGAAGTTAGCGAGACTTCCGGCGTTGTCCAGGAGTGTGTCGACGAATGCTGCCGATCCGAGGTAGTCCTTGGTGATGGTACAGAGTGTCCATGCGAACACGAGGATCAGGATCGGGGGCACCATGTTACGGAATCCCTTGGGCAGGGCATCCATGATGTTCTGGAAGTCGGTGGACTTGCGCAGGACCATGTAGACGATCGTAAGCAGCAGTGCGATCAGCGAACCGTAGGTCAGACCGAGTGATGCATCACAGTTGGCGAAAGCGTCGATGAATGATTCGCCGTCGAAGAATCCGCCTGTGTAGATCAGAGCGATGATACATGCGGGGATCAGGAAGATGAAGATGGGTATGACCAGGTCGAGGACGTGTCCGTTCTCGTTGATCTTCTCCTCCTCGTCCTTGAAGGGTCTGTCCTCTGTTGTGAACAGGTCACCGTTCAATGCGTTGTCCTCGTGCTTCTTCATGGGTCCGAAGTCGAACTTGATGAGCGAGATGGTGATGACCATCACAATGGAGAACAGTGCGTAGAAGTTGTACGGGATACTCTGGAGGAACAGATCGAATGCGTTCATTCCGATGAGTTCCACACCTGCATCTTTAAGACTTCCCGATACCGCTGCGGCCCATGAACTGACAGGGGCGATGATACAGATCGGTGCCGCCGTCGAATCGATGAGGTATGCGAGTTTGGCACGGGACACGTTGAACTTGTCCGTGAGGGGACGCATGACCTGACCGACGGTCAGACAGTTGAAGTAGTCGTCAACGAAGATCAGGACACCGAGGATGAAGGTTGCGAGCTCAGCCATCGAACGGCTCTTGATGTGCTTGAGCGCCCACTCACCATATGCTTTCGTCCCTCCTGATTTCAGGACGAGGACACCGATGATACCGAGGATAACGAGGAACAGGATGATTCCGACATTCCATGAGTCGGTAAGGACGGTCAAAAATCCTCCGTCGACGACCGTGTGCAGGACGCCTTCGAAGTTGAAGTCAGCGAACAGTATGGCTCCGAAGAGGATACCGACGAAAAGTGAGGAGTAAACTTCTTTCGTGATAAGGGCCAGAACAATGGCCAATATCGCGGGGACAAGGGACCAGAACGTTCCCGGATAACCGCCTTCGGGTTTCATAACCAGGGCGGCGATCAACAGGATAGCGATCACGGCAACTATGATGAGGGCCTTGGTCCTTGTCAGCTGTTGTGTGATTTGGTTAACTGCCATTATACCACATTAGGTGTTAGTAGCGTGACTACTCGAATGTGTATATTTAAAATAAACAGGTTGATTTTGATTATTATCGGACGATTTTTATTATGATTCGTAGCAATATATACGAAATTCGAACAATAACTTGTATAAAACGATGACCGTGTCGGCGGGACTCAGGATACCCAGACGGAAGGTGTTTCGGCAAACGGAATAAACGAAAAACGTACGTTGCGGAACCGCAATCCGATGCCACCATTTATAAAGGTGCTAGGGCGTAATACGTGCCGATTAAGATGGCAGACGATCTCGAGAAGAAATTGGCCGCAGGAATGAAAGCGATGGACGAGGGTGACTTCAAGAAAGCCTACTCCAACTTCAAGAAACTATGTGCAGACAATCCCGACAACGCGGATTGCTGGTACTACAAGGCTGAATGCGGTAACATGGCATCCGGGATGTTCGGCGCCAAGGTCTCCAACGAGGAGATCATGGAGGCATACAATAAGGCGATAGAGCTGGACCCCCAGTGCGACTACTACGAATCATACGGTCTGTTCTGCATCTCCATCTCGAAATACGACGAGGCGGAGAAGGCGTTCTGCGAGGCTGCAGAGGCCGACGAGTCCAGGGCCGCGAATCTTTATTCTGAGTTCGCCGTGGAGTACTTCAACAACGTAATGGCATCCTATGGTGAGATCATGGAGGATCCCAAGGCCAGGGCGCCGTTCGCGAAGAAAGCGTTGGAGTACATGCTGAAGGCACTCGAGATCGAGCCCGAAGAGGCTAAGAACCTTCTGTGATACCGGAAAAGGGGTGCTCAGCACCCCTGTCCCCGGAACAGTTTTTCAAAAAAATCAGTTCCTGAGTTCGCCCATGGTGGCTGTCCTTTCGGCGAACGCATTGTGTTTGTGGATGGATTCCTCCGACTCGCTCTTTACGGTCACGAGTGTGTCGTCGGACAATCCGGAGTATCTGTTGACTATCTTCGTCAGCACGGCCCTGACCATGTCCTCGACGAACCTGGGGTTCTTGTGGGCATTTATGACGACGGTCGCCTCATCGTCCCTCTTTAGCACTTCGAAGGTGGGTGATGAGAAGGAATCGTTGACTATGTCGATCAATTCATCCGCTTCAATGGACACCGAATCATCGGTGGTCATGATCACCGTGCACACATTCCTCTGGTTGTGAGTGATCACGGGCCATTCATTCGAGCAGTGGAGCATCTCAGAGACGTTCTCCTGGGCACATGGACATGCCGTCATACCAACCGCACGAACGCCGATCGTCTTCTGGACATATCCGTCGCGTCTGCATTTCGCCTTGCCTATGAGTCCGTAGACCTCCGTCGTGTCCTTTCCCAAAGGTGTCTTGTTGTTCCTGAAGTATTCTGCCTCGATCTCCACGTTGGATTCCGTAGCATATTCATGTTTCACAAGCAGGAGTTTTCCGATGTTGACGGCCAGATCCTCGATACCGGATACAG
>JAFSYZ010000160.1 GCA_017455785.1 Candidatus Methanomethylophilaceae archaeon | reverse complement strand
CTGGTTGCCCGAGAAGTACAGGTACAGGGCGACACCCATGACGGCGATGTAGCTGACTGTGAGGATGACCCTCAGAGATGTCCTGTAGATGATCCTGAACGCGGCTATTATGAGGAATACGGCCACACCTATCGCGAAGGCGTAATTCAGTGTACCTGGGTGTATGAACGGGAACAGCGAGTTAACCTGTGTGGCGAACACGGACACATCCGGTTCCGCGATCGTTACGAGGAACGATATCAGGAATACGACCGCGATCATGAAGAATTTGGATTTCCTCTTCGGTATCTCCTTTCCGATGGCATCGCCTATCGGGTGTATGCCGAAGTCAACACCGACAAGGAAGAGTGCGAACCCTATAACGACCAGGATCACACAGAAGATGAACATAACGAACTCGTCAAGAGGCAGGCCGAGTACGAAACCGGCGAGAATGGTCACGACGATGACTATAGGAAGGATGGACGTCAGTACTTCGACCAACTTCTCCTTCATCGCTCCCATGCAGGACCGTATGTCTGTATCCAATAAAAGGCTAGTGAATCGCTTTGTGCCATCGTTCCTGTCTTATACTAACATCCCATACGAGAAGGCGTGGAAATCGAGGTCAGGACATACATGGTCGTCAACGGGAACAACATCTCGTACAGGCAGTTGGAGGTGTTGGCGGCCATCAACAAACATGGAAGCAAGACCGCTGCAGCCAAGGAGCTGGGTATATCTCCGCCGGTCGTTCACAGGTACATGGAGGCCATGGAGGAGGCGGCAGGGACGCACCTCATGTTATCCACACCAAACGGTACTGAATTGACCGCTATGGGATTGAGTCTTCTGGAAGTGGCCAACATGATGGAGGAGCGCTGCAGCGACGACTCCGGTTTCACCGTCTCATGTTCCCCTGTTACGGAGGAGCTGGTGAAGCAGGCCGTGTCCTATTCCAAGATCAAGGCCACGATCATCGTCTCCGATGACAACACCAACATACGTTCGCTCAAGCAGGGTTATTCCGACATGATCATCCTGGACGATCCGCAGTTCCTGGAGCAGGTCGATGATTTCGAATGGTTGGATGTGGGATATATGGACATGATCCACGTCGACAACGGGCCCAACTACCTGAGGTTCAGGTACGGTGCGCAGAGGATCGCATTCGCCCAGTTGGACCTCCAGGGTGTGGATTACAAGATCGACGGGGAGACGCATCTGCTGTCCGATCTCCTGAACTCCAAGAAGAGCTTCTTTGTGGATGAACTGCTGCTTATGAAGCAAGGTATCAAGCTGAAGAGCGCCACCGACAAACTCCTCCTGAGGCACTCAATAACCGCGGTGTACAGAAAGGATTCGAAGGAGATCACACGTATCCTGAGGTACCTTCAGCTGAAGCAGAAATGATGAGTATTACTGTTTATGGTAATACTGCCTGTTTCCTAACATTCCGTATTATATAGTATAGAGGCGTGCTACCCCACAGGTAATACAATGGTTACACCAAATCCCGATTTCGTGAACGAACTCGTCGCCGCAGGCGGCGAGGGCGCCAAGATGTGTTTCCAGTGCGGAACGTGCACAGCAGGATGCCCGTCCGGTAAGAACACCGCGTACAGGACGAGAAAGCTCATGAGAATGGCTCAGCTCGGACTCAAAGACATGATCATCGACAGCGAGGACCTCTGGCAGTGCACAACATGCTACACATGCGAGGAGAGGTGCCCCCGTGGAGTACCTATCGTCGACGTCGTTATCGCACTGAGGAACATCGCAGTCGCAGACGGCAAGATGTATGACGCTCACAAGAAGACAGCGACCAACCTCATCCAGTTCGGTCACACTGTCTCCATCAACGACAAGGTCAAGGCACAGAGGAAGGAGCTCGGATTGGACGAGGTACCCCCAACAGTGCTCGCGAACGAGAAGGCGAAATCCGATCTGGACGTTATCCTCCAGGCGACCGGATTCACCAAACTGGTAGGGTGATTACAATGGCAAAATACGCATTCTTCCTCGGATGTATCGCACCTCTCAGGTACCCCGGTATCGAGAAGTCAACAAGGGTTGTTTCGGAAGCACTCGGACTTGAGCTCGTGGATCTCAAGGACGCAAGCTGCTGCCCCGCACCCGGAGTCATCAGGGCATTCGACAAATACACATGGCTCGCAGCCGCCGCAAGGAACCTCGCACTCGCAGAGAAGGAAGGACTCGACATCCTCACCATCTGTAACGGATGCTACGGTTCACTCTTCGATGCAGCTCACGAGCTCGCAGAGGACAAGGAGGCACTTGCAAAGGTGAACGAGGTCCTCGCAAAGATCGGACTCGAGTACAAGGGAACAACCAAGGTCAGGCACTTCGCAGAGGTCCTGTACAACGAGGTCGGTGTCGAGGCCATCAAGGCGAAGATCACAAAGCCCTTGGAGTACCAGGTCGCGGCATTCTACGGATGCCACTTCCTCAAGCCCAGCAAGATCAAGCAGCTGGACGACCCCGAGAACCCCCACATCCTCGACGATCTGATCGAGGCAACCGGAGCAAAGTCCATGCCCAGGAAGCAGAAGGTCATGTGCTGCGGTGCCGGAGGAGGACTCAGGGCAGGATTCCCCGCCAACGCAATGAAGTTCACCCAGACCAACCTGGAGAACATGAAGGAGTCCGGTGCACAGTTCATCATCGATGTCTGTCCGTTCTGCCACCTGCAGTTCGATATCGGACAGAAGGACCTCGGATTCAACAT
>JAFSYZ010000159.1 GCA_017455785.1 Candidatus Methanomethylophilaceae archaeon | reverse complement strand
TCTCCAAGGGACTGTTCGACGGCAAGGTATGTGATGAGAAGGACAAATACGGCTACAGTCACTCCGAGATGTACCAATACACATGCGTGAGATACGACGACTGCACCTACGGATTGGATATCAGCATACCGGATTCCCAGCCGTTGGGATATGTATCCGATGACGGTTATTCCGCGGTGACCGCAGTGAAATTAGGTAACGGTTCTGCGACCGTTTTCGGCGGTAACGTAGCTGTCACTGAGAATGTATCACAGGTATTGACGGACCGTACATTCTGCGCAGAGATAGTCGTTGCCGGACTGACCTATGTAAGTGAAGGATTGGCCCATGCCACCGGCACCACATCCCAGGGACAGATCCACATGGATGTAGATATCACATCATACAGCGATGTGGTTCTGACCATCTCTGTTGGCGAGCCTGCATCCAAGTGGGGAAGGACACATCAGTTCTGAGATTACCCAGATGATCCGTTCCTGATCTCAGACACATAAAAATCGATTGCATTTGATGCCCATATTTTAGGCAAGAAATTTATAGAAGTTCAAACAATCTAATACAAAATGAGCAGAGAGGACCTCATTAACACGACAAGGGCCATACTGGCCAAGGGCGGATACGATATCTCACCCGTGATGACGTTACGTAGCGTCAGCTTCGACGTCGTGGCAAGGAAAGGGGAAAAGCTGCTTATCATCAAGGTATTGAGCAACATAGATGCATTCTCCAGGGAGAATGCCGAGGAGATCAAGGTGCTGGCGGAGATGCTGCATGCATCGCCGATCGTTATAGGTGACAGGTCCAGCGCAGGTCCCCTGGAACCAGGGATAGTGTATTCCAGGTTCAATATCCAGATAATATCCAACGAGACCCTTGCGGATCATGTGCTCGAACATGAATCACCGTTCATCTTCGCCGCACCCGGAGGACTCTACGTAAAACTCAATAACACATTATTGAAAGAGATAAGGGAAAGCGAGGGCATCAGTCTGGGGACCCTGGCAGAGATAGCCGGAGTATCGAGACGCACCATACAGATGTACGAGACAGGTATGGGGGCGATGATAGATGCTGCACTAAGACTGGAGGAGTTCCTGAACACCCCCATCATCGAGACGGTGGATCCGTTCGAATACACTCCGGAACATACCTTGACAAATTACGAACTCACTGAAGGGTCCAAGAGCGGTTCCATGGTCCTGGACCACCTGTTGAACATGGGATTCGCCGTCACACCCGTGACCAGGAGTCCCTTCGAGGCGCTCACACGCAACAAGGACGTCGTCATCCTCACCGGATTGGACAGTCAGGATGAGAGGATAATACAGAAGGCTATGATAGCATCTGATATATCCAGACTGGTCGGTAAACACTCCGTGATCATCGTGGAGAAGAAACGCGGCATGGACAATGTGGAATCAACCGCAATCGTATCCAAGGATGAACTCAACAAGATGGACGACAAGAACGAGCTCACCGACGTGGTACTCTCGAGAGGAGGGAAACAGTGATATCCGTCAAGATCGGGGAATGCACATTCGATATCATACCCATAGTGAAAGGATTGGTCTCCTATTCGGAGGATGTGAAGAAGGCATTGGAGTCTGGCGATTATGATGCGGCATCCGTCGCACTCGGTATCGAGGATATAGAATCCATAAGGAGAAGGGCAGAGATCAAAGGGGAGTACGAATCCAGCGATCTCGACATAATCTACAGCCACATACTGAAAGATCTGGGGCCAATAGACATGCCCGACCCGTCATTCACGGCATTGATCGATGGATGCACAGAAAGGAACATACCGGTCATCCCATTGGACATGAACGATGAGGATTACACCAAGCTGTACTGCGACACCGTCACAACCATCGAATTCCTCAGGGAGAAACACATCATGAAGAAGGCGATGAAGAGGGACTTCGACAAATCATCGCCTGAGGCGTTCGTCCTGGAATGGGATGCCCTCATGAACGAGATCAAAGGGTATGCGAAGATGAGTTCGTACAGAGAGGATTACATCGCTAATCAGATGATCGATATCGCGAAGTACAGGAAACATGTCATAACCGTCATTGAATACGAACGTGTGGACGGCATAATGAAGAAGATAGGCGAACACGATGGCATGTGACCAGTGTGAGCACTATTCGAATCTCGGATTCAACTTCTGTCCGGACTGCGGTTCCCCAATCACCAGCAGGAAGAAGAGCAACGACATCCTGACGGCCATAACGGTGATAGGATGCATCGTCACCGTCGTCCTCTCATTCGTACTGGTGTTCGAACTTTTCGTAGGATGGATAGAATCCGGTTACGTACTGGACAACCTGAAAGGTTTCCACTACCCGCTGTTCCTGATCATACCGACCATATGGGATTTTGCCGATCTGTCCGGCATCCCGCTGTCAGTCTACTACATACTCCTGTTGATAGCCGTCACAGTATGCGCGGCGTTCCTGTTCTTCAGATCCTACGGGAGGAGGAAGGAAGGTAAGGAGATCTCCGACACACCGATCTATGAGATGGCCGTCATGTTCGGTGCACTCTATGCGTTCGAAGTGGTCTTCGTCATCATTCTCAATATGATGGGCATAGAAACCGACACACCATCGGAACGTCCAACATGGGAATGGCTGTTCGAACTCCTGAACGCATCCGTCTGGGAGGAATTGATCACCAGGGTCCTGTATCTCGGCATACCGGTCGCAGTTATCTCACTGCTGATGAAGAAGGAGGGCGCTTCCATCAAATGGATCGGAGGAGGCTTCGGTCTCGGTCCGATACCGTTGCTGTTCATATTCTTCTCCGCATTCATGTTCGGTGCGGGACATCTCAACGGATGGGGAGCGTGGAAGTTCGTAACCACATTCGTGTTCGGTCTCATCGCAGGATATCTGTTCTGCAAATACGGCCTGTATGTAACGATCTGTTTCCACTTCCTTACCGATTATCTTCAGGCCGAGAAATGGCTTACCGGGGACATTATGCCGCTGACAACGATGGCCATAATCATAGTGTTCTTCCTCTCCATACCGTTCATATGGGTATATCTGAAGAGAGGATTCCTCTACATGCGGGATCAACTGAGCAGCGACCTCAGACGCTCCTGAGACTCCACGCCGTCCTGGAACGATTTGGATTCGATGATGAAATTACCTCTGTATCCTTTCAACTTGGAGATGACCTTCTCGAAGTCTATGTTCCCCTCGCCGATGACCATGTGTGAATCCGCATCGCCGTTGTTATCATGGATGTGGATGTTGGCGAACCTGTCCTTGAACGCATCTATGATGTTGTCTATCTCTTCGGTAGTGTTGGCATGACCGATATCGAAGCACATCCTCAGATCGGTACCGTCGAACAGTTCCTTCAGCTCCTCTGCGGTACGCCCGAGCATGAACGGGAATGCGGGCATGTTCTCCAATGCTATGGTTATACCATACTGCTGGGTGATACGGTCGAGGCTCCTGAGGGATTTCTTCGCCGCTGCAATGGCCTTCTCCTCCATGTACGGTACCGCCATGGGCGTTATCCCGGGATGTACGGTGATCGTCCCTATCTCCAGATTGATAGCTGATTCCACGGTCGCCAGGATCTCCATGACAGAATCCTCCCTGATCCTCTCGTTTATGGAAGCGATGTTGATATCCGAGATAGGTGCGTGGATAGAGTAGGACAGTTTGTAATTGTCCTTCATCTGAGCAAAGATGCCTTCCACGTTCTTCAGCCTATGTTCCGCCTCCGCGAATATCTCCCAGTGATCGAACTGTTTAGCCACCTCGTTGATTACCTCTGTGAAATCATATGCACTGAACTCTGTACAAGAAACACCTATCATATCAAGACCTCCTCTCCGTCGACGGTCTCAGGGGCCACATCCTCTATCAGCGCATCCATCTCATCGTCCTGGACGACCACCCTCATGGTCCCGAGGATCGTCCTCTCCTCACAGAAGGAGACCTTACCGACGAACGCCACCTGCTTGTTGAGGAAGAAACGGGTCACGTTCCCCCTCCTGCCCCTTATGAGCACACTCCTGGTCGTGTCCAATATCCTCTGTTTCCTTATCTGTTTGGAGAAACGAACAAGATTGTCCGTTCTTCCGGAAAGGCCGTCCTCCGTCTCTTCTATCTCGATATCAGGGAATATTCTCTCCATCGCCACCCTGACCTTATCAGGATCCTCACTCGGGAAAACAGGACATGTGACTTCGACCGATGTCATATCCATGTGATGGGTTTCTTCATATTTATGGGGCGAGATGATACTCTTTCCCGACCTCCCGGTATACGCTCACAACCATCATATTGTAGTATGCCTTACGTCCTCTGCTATGTCAAAGGACGATGTGCTGAGCGCGGCAGCAAGGAGGAACATGTTCCTCTCTCCGGATGCACTGGAGATCATTATGTCCAATTCGGACCCAGAGGCCTTCGCTCAGACCGTACTGTCGTCATTGGCCAACAATCCAATTTTTGTTACCAAGGAAGACGTCATACAGTTCCTCGAAGGTGACAAGTCCATCATCCCTCCGGTAAAGACGTTCGATCCGCAGAACAAGAGGGACCTGGAGATCAAGGTCATGGAAGGCACTGATATATCCGGCAATTCCACATGTGTCGGTGACATAGACGATTTCCTGAGATACTTCCAGAACAGGTTCGCCGTACTGAAGAGGATATTGGAAAGAAGGAGTGATTTCGGACGTGCGAAGCAGATCAAGGAGTGCCGTACCAAGTACGACATCGAGTGCAAGATCATCGGCATCGTGAACGAGAAGAGGATCACATCCAACGGTCACATCATCCTGAACATCGAGGATGACGGCGGAGGAAGGGACAGCAACTGCACCGTATTCATATCCAAGGACAACGAGTTCTACAACGAGATAATCGTATCAGACATGGTATTGGGATTCAAAGGCGTGTTCTCCAAACCCAAACAGGGCGAGAGCAAAGGCATGTTCATCGCACGTGAGGTCTTCAAACCCGGGGTCCCGCCGAAGGCATGGAAACCATCGGATTCCCATTCCGTATTGGCATTCCTCTCCGATGTACACATCGGCAGCTATACTTTCCTCGAGAAGAACTGGCAGAAGATGATCAAATATCTCAAGGACAACAGCGAGAGCATGAACATCAACTACATCGTACTTCCCGGCGATGTCGTGGACGGTATCGGAATATTCCCCGGTCAGGAGGAGGAACTGAACATCAAGGACATCTACGACCAGTACAAGACGTTGGCCGAGTATCTGAAGGATGTTCCTGATCACATACAGATGGTGATCCATCCCGGGAACCATGATGCATGCAGACCGGCCGAACCGCAGCCCTCGCTTAACAAAGCGTTCACACAGAACTTCGATTCCAACGTGATGATGACCGCCAATCCGGTGTATCTGAACATTGAGGGAAGGGTCGTACTCACATACCATGGGAGATCGATCGATGATTGGGTCGCAGGCGTACAGCAACTAACATATGACGATCCGTTGCAAGTGATGGTGGAGATGGTCAATGCACGTCATCTGGCCCCCATATACGGCCAGAAGACCGCATTGGCGCCAGAGAAGAAGGACTACATGGCGATGGGCATCGTCCCGGACATCTTCGTCAGCGGGCACGTACACGGTTACGGATACAAGGAGTACAGGGGTGTGAGATTGATCAACGCATCCACCTGGCAGAACCAGACCGAGTATCAGAAACAACACAACTTCAACCCTGTTCCTGGCATTATGCCATTAGTACATCTTGGAACAGGTGCGGTTACGATGAAGAACTTCATGAAGGACTGATCAGCGTTCCCTTATCCTGATGATCCTTGCTTCCTTACCGTTGACGACGAATGTTATATCGTGTCCAGAGAACAGCATGGTGTACTCCCTGCCATCCTCATGATAACCGGGCCTGGGGTCCTGTGCGATACATTCCTCCAATTCTTTGATGGAATCATCCGTAAGATGATCCCTCAGTTCGGTATCGATGGTGACATCCAATCTCTTACCGCAGACATCATCGGCGAATCCGGATACGGCATCCTCGTGTGAATCGGAATACCTCACATACGGTTTGATGTCGTAGATAGGCGTACAATCAAGGAGATCAGCACCCTCCACGATAAGTACAGTACCCTCATCGGAATCCTCAAGGCCCAACAGCCTGACCGATGATAATCCGAGGGAATTCGGCCTGAACGGGGATCTGGTAGCGAAGACGCCCATTCTCACGTTGCCTCCAAGCCTCGGCGGCCTGACGGTAGGTGACCATTCTTCCATGTGGGATTCGGAGAAATCGAATATCAGCCAAAGATGTGAATAGCCCTCTATTCCCCTCAGCGATTCCGGATCCCTGTACTTCGGGACGAACACTACCCTTCCTTTCCCATGTGACAGCCCGCTCTGCCTCGGTATGCCGAACTTCTCATCATAGTTCGTATGGATGTGAGCTATGGGTTCTATGTTCATATTAAAAATTTATAGAAAGGCGGCGGATGCCGCCTTGTATTGTGGTTTATGCGAATCTTTGATCCACGAGTACCCATATGATGAGGATGAAGCCGAGTATGAGCATAGAGTAGGCAACTATCCAGATGATCTTGAACGCTCTCGCCATCTTCTTCGGATCGTTCCTGATGTCCAGATATATGTCCTCTATAGATCTCATCACTCTGCAGCCTCGCCCTTCCCTTTCAGGAACTTCAGACGGATGGTGTTCTCCCTGTCCATCTCCTCAAGCCTGAATTTCACGAACTTCATCGCGTCCTCAAGCTCAGGGATGACTTTGAACTCCATCGCGTTCACCCTTCTCTTGGTCTTCTCGATCTCATCGAGGAGCTTCTTCATGGTGGTCTCGATCTCGGCAGCACGGATGATGGTGTCCAGCAGCTTCTCGAAAGCGGTTGACGCTTCCTCGATGTACGCTGATGTGGAGATCACACCGTATCCCTTGTTGGTGATATCGGCGTGTATCACTTCAGCCTCTACCTTTGGCACCATCATACCCATGATGCTCTTGCTTCCGACCTTGACCTTCGGTTCCGTCTTGAGGGCGTATGCCGCACTCTTCACCGCGATCTCACCTTCAACCGAGCTGGCGATGGCTATCTTGGTCATGGCTGTCTCATAGTCAGATGTGACCGAGCCGCGCATGGCCTTGGCCTTCTCCATGATATCGAAGAACTCGATGATGAGACCGTCTCTCTTCATCTTCATGATCTTGTAACCGTTCTTGGTCGTTTTGATCTTGTTCTTCAACTCAATGAGTACCGAACGTGTTGGGGTGATATCCTGTGAAACCATGACACTCACTCTCTCTTAGGCAGGTACTTCTCGATGTACTTCCTCGAGATCCTCGTGATCTGGTCGTCATCCAGTGTGGAGATGAGCTTCCATGCGATCGAGAGTGAATCCTCGATCGAACGATCCTCGTCGTGTCCCTGGCGGACGAACTTGTCCTCGAAGATGTCTGCGAAGTGCAGGAGCTTCCTGTCCTTGTCGGACAGTGATTCCTCACCGACGATGGCCACGAGACCACGGAGATCCTTACCCTCTGCGTATGCCGCATAGAGCTGGTCCGATACTCCCTTGTGGTCCTCACGTGTCTTACCCTCTCCGGTTCCTCCTCCCATCAGCCTTGACAGGGATGATGAGACGTTGACTGGCGGGTAGATACCTGCACGGTGGAGCTCCCTCGACATGACGATCTGACCCTCGGTGATGTAACCGGACAGGTCGGGGATCGGGTGGGTGATATCGTCACCGGGCATCGAAAGGATGGGGATCTGTGTGACCGATCCCTTCTTGCCCTTGATCCTTCCTGCACGCTCGTACAGCTGTGCGAGGTTGGTGTACATGTAACCGGGGTAACCACGCCTTCCGGGCACCTCTTCACGAGCTGCACCGATCTGACGGAGTGCCTCACAGTAGTTGGTGACATCGGTCATGATGACCAACACCTGCATTCCGAGTTCGAATGCCATGTACTCTGCGGTGGTGAGACCCAGCCTGGGTGTGATGATACGCTCTGCTGCAGGATCGTCCGCAAGGTTCAGGAAGACCACAGCATTCTTCAGTGCACCGGTCCTCTCGAACTCGGTCATGAAGGTCTGCTTCTCTTCGTTGGTGATACCCATTGCGATGAACACGACAGCGAACTCCTCGTTCTCTCCACGTACCTTGGCCTGCCTTGCGATCTGAAGTGCCAGATCGTTGTGGGGAAGTCCCGATCCAGAGAAGATAGGAAGCTTCTGACCCCTGACCAGGGTGTTCATACAATCGATTGTGGATATTCCTGTCTGGATGAAATCCGACGGGTTGTCCCTTGCCCAGGGGTTGATAGCGGCACCGACGATATCGAGCTTCTGCTCGGGTGTGATTGCGGGTCCGCCGTCAAGGGGCTCTCCGGCTCCTGTAAGGATCCTTCCGAGCATGTCCTTGGACACGGGCATCTTCATGGTCTCGCCGAGGAAACGTACTGATGCTCCCCTGTCGATACCGGAGGTACCCTCGTAGATCTGGACGACGACGATGTCGTCAGATGTATCAAGGACCTCTCCTCTCTTCATTGAACCGTCGGACAGCTTAACGCTGACCAGCTCACCGTACGCGATAGGCTCCGTCTTCTTCACGAAGACCAGAGGTCCTGCGATCTGTGAGATCGTCTTGTACTCTTTTGATACTCCAGCCATATTTATGCCCCCAGCTCCTTGAACTGCTCGTCGAAGTCCTTGTCGATTCCTACGAGCTCATCGTCGATGGTCTCCTCGTACTTGGACCTGATGAACCTCTGCCTTGCGGGGATGGCGATGATCTTGTCGACGGTAGCTCCGGCGACGAGTGCCTTCTGTGCAAGGTCGGAGAACTTCTTGATCAGCTTCAGCATCATGAACTGCCTTCCCATGGGACAGTATGTGTCCACGGGGTCGTACGCGTTCTGCTGCAGGAAGATCTCACGGATCATCTTGGAGACCTCCAGTGTCACCTTCTGATCGTCAGGCAGTGCATCGGATCCGACCAACTGGACGATCTCCTGCAACTCCGATTCCTTCTGCAGGGTGAGCATTGCCCACTCCTTGAGTGCGGGGAATCCGGGGTCGACGTTGTTGACGTACCAGTCCTTCAGCTGCGAGTCGTACAGTGTGTACGATGTCAGCCAGTTGATGGTCGGGAAGTGACGCCTCTCCCTCAACTTGGTATCAAGTGCCCAGAAGACACGTACGATACGGAGGGTGTTCTGTGAGACAGGCTCCGAGATATCTCCACCAGGAGGTGAGACAGCTCCTATGACCGAGATCGATCCGTCCTTTCCGCACAGTGATGTTGCAATACAGGCACGCTCGTAGAACTCGGACAGCCTTCCTGCAAGGTATGCAGGGTAACCTTCCTCTCCGGGCATCTCTTCCAACCTGGATGAGATTTCCCTCATAGCCTCTGCCCACCTTGATGTGGAGTCGGCCATGAGAGCCACGTTGTAACCCATGTCCCTGTAGTACTCGGCGATGGTCATTCCGGTGTAAACCGATGCCTCTCTTGCTGCCACAGGCATGTTGGAGGTGTTCGCGATAAGGATTGTCCTGTTCATCAGGGGGTTTCCTGTCTTAGGATCCTCCAGTGCCGGGAACTCTGTAAGTACCTCGGTCATCTCGTTTCCACGCTCACCGCATCCGATGTAGACCACGATCTCTGCATCGGACCACTTTGCCAGCTGCTGCTGTGTAACGGTCTTTCCGGTTCCGAATCCTCCGGGGATTGCGGCTGCTCCTCCCTTAGCGAGGGGGAACATGGTATCAAGGACCCTCATTCCGGTGACGAGGGGTGCGTTAGGCTGGTACTTGACCTTGACGGGCCTGGGTACACGGACGGGCCACCTCTGCATCATCATGACGTCCTTTCCACCGATGGTGGCAACGGTCTCCTCTACAGTGAAACTGCCTGTCTTGATGTCGTCGACAGTACCTTCGACATCGACGGGACAGAGGATCCTGTGCTCCATCGTTCCTTCCATAACCGTTCCGATAATCTGTCCGGGTTCGACCTTGTCGCCTTTGTTGACGATAGGTTTGAAATCCCATTTCTTCTCTCTGTCCAGTCCAGGTGCGGAGACTCCACGTAAGATGAAGTCACCCATCTTCTCCTGCAGAACAGCCAGAGGCCTCTGGATTCCGTCATAAACGGAGTGCAAAAGTCCGGGGCCGAGTTCTGCCACGAGTGGACGGCCGGTGTTGCTGACCGGTTCTCCCGGTTTAACGCCGGACGTATCCTCATAGACCTGGATGATAGAGTAGTCACCAACGATCTTGATGACTTCGCCCATCAGTTTCTCGTTCCCGACGAATACCACATCGTACATACGGGGAGAGATTCCTGTGGCGGTAACTACAGGTCCTGCGACTCTGTAAATCTTTCCTTCATTACTCATTTACTCATCCTCTTTGTATAAATCAACGCCAATCGCTCTTTTGACCTTCTCACGCAGATCGGTGACGCCTCCGCCTCCGACAGGGACGACGACGGGCTGGATGGAGTCCGAAACCTTCGTCCTCATTTGCGGAGGGAGATTGACCAGATCCTTGGAGTCGACTGCCAGGATTCCTATCTCGGGATCCGACATCGCTTCCTCGATCTTCTGCTTGTAATCGTCAGCGTGAGCTACGAACACACGCCTTAGTCCTGCTAGCCTGAAACCCAGGACGAATTCCTCGTTTCCTATGACTGCAATATCCATTAGATCACCAGCAGACCTTTAATGATCTCTTTGTCGAGACCTGCATCTATGCCCCTTGCGACGATCCTGATGTTGTTGACCTCATTCTCCTTGTGGAGCATGTAGTCGATGATCGGGATGATCGACAACGGATACAGATGTGAGAAAGTGCTTGCTTCCTTCATTTTATATCTTCTCAATCCGGCCACAATGTCTTTGAGCGAATGGGTATCCTTCCCCAGCGCATCCTTTATGAATTCGTACATATCCAGTTGCGCCAAATCGTTTTCAGCCTCTGCGATTGTCTCTGCGTTGGCAAGCTGAGTGGCCAGCTTCTTATCGATGTCCTTACCACCGGAGATGATGTATTTCATCACTGGCTCTCCGTGAATTCCTTCCAGCTTCAGTTTCAGTATCGTCTCCAGATTGATCGTATCGATGATCTTTCTGATGAACTCCTGATACAGACGTGTGGGCCTGGACCTGGAGTCGATGGTTGCCAGAAGTCTTTCGAAGTGGTGTTTGTCAAGGAAATCTTCAATGGGTGCTAGGTTACCCTGGGCTTTGTACTCAGCAACTACGCTCTGCGGTATGGATACGCCTGTCATCCTTCCGTAGTTGGCGATGATATCGTCATCCACATCGAGTGACATGAGCTTCTCCAGATCCTCTGCGTCAAGTACACCTGCAGGAACAAGGTCCTCCCTGATCGAGTCTAGATCGATACCGAAGGATTTCCCGCGGAGTATTATCTTGAGGTTCCAGATGTCCCACCTTTCCAGATCAGCGGCGAGCGTGTCCTTCAGCTCACCGGTGGCTGAATCGAGGATGCTAGTGAACACACTGGCCATGTTCGCATATGTGGCATGCTCAATGAGATTAATGCCTGTGAACTTGCCGGTCATGGATGTGATCTCCTTAGAGTATCCTGTCTCAGAGATGAAACGGGATATCTCCGGAAGAGACATCATCAGCATCTTCTGGTAAGCATCGTCGCCCATCAACTGCGATTTCTTCGCCTTGACACGAGCGACCGTGTATGCGTAGTTACCTTTCTTTCCTTTACGCCCGAACATGCCCTTCACCCGAAGAGGATATCCGATAGGCTCTTGATCTCACGGTCCCAGATGGTCTGAAGTATAGTCCTGTACTGCATGTCCACCTGAACGTCCCCTTCCTCGTCCTCGAGGATGAGACCGCCAGTGATCCTGCTGTCCACGGCCACGGAGGAGACTCCGAGTTCCTCTGCAGTGAACTTGTCACTGGGCGAGAGGTATGCCTTGGGCTTCTTGATGACGTCCTTGGATGCTGCTATCATCTGCTTGTACTGAGCCAGCTTCTTGTCGGCTGGTGCGTTCTCAAGCGATGCAAGAGCTCCGTCGAAGGCCTTCTCAAGGATCTCCTTCTTCTTAGCCAGGACGATCTTCTTGCTTTCCAGCTCTCCGCTGGAGATCTCCTGACGTCCGAGACGCTCGATTGCTTCTTCGAGCCTTTTCTTCTCGTTTTCTTCTATGATGGCGATCTTCGCATCCGCATCCGCCTTGATCTTCGCGATCTCGGCGTCAGCATCCGCTTTGATTGCTGCCGCGGATGCCTCAGCGGACTTGTTGATCTCCATCTTCACGCTGTCCAATGCCATATAAAACGGCCCCTGTACACTCACATGTTGGGAAGGACGAAGACTCCGAGGATAGCGATAACAAGACCGAAGATGACGATTGTCTCAGGAAGAACCATCAAAACCATTGCCTTACCAAACAGTCCGACATCCTCTGTGATAGCTCCGACTGCTGCTGCTCCGACATCCTTCTCTGCCAGACCTGCACCGAGACCGGTAAGTCCAACTGCGATTCCTGCACCTATCATAATCATACCCAAATCTGCTGCCATTTTCATGCCTCTGTTTCTATATTTTCAAAGTTTTTTGTGTGTTTGCGCTTGATAGCGAGTGGCGCGAAGAGTACTCCGCCTCCGGTAAAGAATTTGTTCATCGACTCGACGTACTGCAACCTCAATCCGTGCAATCCGGCCGAGAGGATGGCTAACACCCATATCATCAGGTGACCGATCAGGAATACCACGCATCCGGCGATTATACCGCCGATGCCTCCAATGGTCTGCCACATCATTATGAAAGTGATATAGTTGAATGCCAACGCCATTCCCGCTTTCGACATTCCGATAGCGGCAAGACGAGTGTAAGATAATACGTTTCCAACGATTCCAGGAAGCTCAAGGATAGCCTGTGCCCCTTCCTTGGGGAAACATGACGCTACTCCCAACACGAGGATCGCCGCACCCACAATGAGTATGGTGATCGTAGTGGTGGTCATGCTTGCTGATATTCCGTCCGGGCAGAACAGTACCTCTGTGAGACCGTAGCAGAATACGACCATTCCCAAGAATGAGAACAGCCATCCGCCCTTCTCGAGGTAACCCTCTTTGAACCCGTGCATCCTGACACCGTTCATGAATCCAACGACGTAAGCGATGAAGAGGTGGACACATCCCATGTAGACGCTAAGCTTCAGAAGCATTGTGACCTCGTGGAGCTTGCTCACACCGTATTCACCCTCGGACGCTTCGACCATCAGTCCCTGGAACCAATCGGGCAGTTTGACGCCTAACAGACTCTCCCAGGTGACCGTTGTATTGGTCTCCGGACCGATGAAGTGCATTCCTAACATTTCACCGAAGAAGAAGAATCCGAAAATGGCGGCCCATATTCCTCCGAAGAAGAGGACGGTACCGATGGACTGGAAGTCCTTGGATTTTGCTTTCATCATTCCGTACGCTCCAAGGACGATGAACGGGATAGCGTAACCCAGGTCACCGACCATGAATCCGAAGAAGAACGGGAAGAACAATGATACCAACGTTGCGGGGTCGATCTCCTGATACTTGGGTATCGAGACCAACGAGACCGCATATTCGAACCTCTTTCCGAGCTTTCCGTTGTTACACTTCGTGGGTGTCTGCTGGAAACGCTCCTCCTGAGCTTCCGTCTCGTGCATCGATCTTCCTCTAGTCTCCTGCACCTCCATGTAGATGTTGCCGCCCATCCTCTCCTCCAGCTCTTTCTGAGCGGATTCCAGTTTCTTGGTGGGCACCCATGCATCTATCACGAAGGAGTATTCACTGGTAGCGATCCTCAGCGGAAGCTCACCCTCTTGTACCTTGAGGGACAGCTCCTCATCGGATGCCGCAATGAACGATTTGTATTCCTCTGAAAGTTCAGCGATCTTGGCATTCGCCGCTTCAAGCTGTGCCTGACTGTCCTCGATATCCTTGTCAGTCTTGGCCAGCATCTCTGCGGGCGAACCCTCGATATCGGGTACTGGAATCTCCGCGTACCCGTTCTCAGTCAAGGCCAATGAGACCTTGTCCTTGATGTCCTTCTTAGCGAATACGGCGACAACACCTTCGGTCTTGTCGAAGGACACCTCATACATGATGTCCTCAATCGCGTCGAGCGCCTTGCTCGGATCCGATTTGACGGAACCAACGAAGACGACCAACGACTCGTATCCTCTGTAGAAGCCCAAGTCAATTGGAAGTTTGGAAAGCTTCTCCAGGTTGTCCTTCAAAGCCTTCAGTTCTGTGATTCTCTGGTCGATCTCATTTCTTCCATCTATCGCTGCGATAACGTCAGCGTGGATGGTCTCGACTCTGCCGGATTCAATGTCTTTCTCGACCTCGTTCACTGCGATCGGAGGGTCCTTGACCTTCTTGACCCTGATCCCCAGATCCTTCTCCGCCGCCCTCAGCGCAAGCAGCCTTTCGGATGCCTTCGCGGAGTACGGACGGGGTGAACCAATCGAAAAGCCTTCATCTGCATCGACGGTATGATCGATCAAATGGAAAACACCCATTTCGAATAAGGCGGTTGTAACCTCATCCAAACGGGATTTGCTTCCCACGATCACAATCCTACTCATCGACTCAGGAAGTGACATTGATGGTCCTCACAAACTCTTCACTAAGAAAATCGTTGACTTTCTTGAGCTTGGCATCGATATCGACGTCAAGCTTCTCTGCTTCTTTCTTACCGTCCGCGAGAAGAACCTCACGCTTCGCGGCGAACTCGGAGGTCTGCTTCTCAATTGCTGAGTCGTAATCCTCCTGGGCTTTCGCTTCGGCGTCCTGTATCCTCTGTATGGACTCCCTGCGGGCTGCGGCTATCGCTGCCTTCTTGTCAGCCTCGGCCTTTTCGACCGTGAGCTTGGCGGCTGCTTCCGCATCCTTTATTTCTTTAAGTACGTCAGTTCGGCTCATATACACTCCCCGACCTAAGTGGCAAAGAGTATGCCCACGACCATACTTAAAGACTGGGTTTCTTTTTTTATATAATAGAGGCGGGAGTGTAAGAACGCACCTTCACCTTGGTCTCCTCGAAGAGTTTTTTGGACATATCATCTTCATAACCTTCGGTGTACACGACCTCCTTCACTCCGGCGTTTATGAGGATCTTCGCGCACATCGAACAAGGATATGTCGTGGTGTAGATCGTACTGTCCTTGACACTCACCCCGAAGTACGCTGCCTGCGTGATCGCATTCTGTTCGGCATGGACGCCCCTGCACAGCTCATGCCTAGTACCAGATGGGACGTTTAACTGCTGCCTGATGCATCCGAGCTCCTCACAGTGCTTGGTGCCCTTGGGCGATCCGTTGTATCCGGTGGATATGACGTGTTTGTCCCTGACTATGACGGCACCGACCCTTCTTCTGAGGCAGGTGGACCTCTTAGCTACCAGAAAAGCCATTTCCATGAAATATTCGTCATTATCCGGTCTTTCCATGATGATGTTATGGCCAATCGCTCATATATCTTTACGTGTTACCGAGTAGAGGATGAACAGGGACACCAAGGATATCGTCATCGTCGTCAGCATAGCCTTCATTCTCATAGTAGTAGCTGTAGTCGCACTAATGAATTATTCCGGTATGGGTTCACCCTTGACCGTGGTGGAATCCAACAGCATGCAGCATTCCACGGACAGATCATCCTTAGGTGTGATCGACACAGGTGACATGGTCGTTATGGTCTCACCCGATAAGACATCGGTCACAACATTCGTCGAGGGATCTAAGACTGGGTATAGTAAATTCGGCTCCTATGGAGATGTGATCATCTACAAGAGGGCGAATGGTCAGAACCCCGTGATCCATCGTGCCATCATAGAGTTGATCTACAACAACGACGGCACCTGGTCCGCCCCATCGTTGAACGGTTACGAAGGTGGCTGGGACAACAACGGGAACAAGGATTATATGCACATGAGCGGGACCTTCAGCATGCAGGGACTCGGTTGGAGAGGCCTGTCCGCATACATCGATCTCGACACCCTTCCCAAGCACAGCGGATACCTCACCAACGGTGACAACAACATAGCCAGTGAGACAAGGACATACTTCGATCAAAGTACCACGATCGCCGGTGACCTGGGTCCGATACAGAAAAAGGATATCAAGGCCGTGGCCGGATTGGAGATACCTTGGCTCGGATGTATCAAGCTGTACATGAACGGTAAGAACATCAATATGATACCCGGGAACAGCATCCCCTGTCTGACGGTAGCAGTCATCGATGTAGTATTCCTATTCATCGTACTTTCGATAATCCTGTCCTTTATCTTCGGTAGTTCGGAACGCCGTCATAGAGAAAAGGGTGAATAGGGTCCCACCCCTACATTTCCACTGGAAAGGGAAATAGGACTCACATCAATTTCGTTTGTGTCGGAGGGACATAATCATCAAGCGGTTTGAACAATGGATCACGCTTGAAACGCTCGACGATATCCTTGGGAACTTCCAATTTTATCTCCTTGGTCCTACCCAATCTACCGAACGATTTGATACTAGCATTGATCAATCCCATCATGTCCAATTCCGATATGAAATCGGTTATCCTTCTCTGAGTGAGAATGGATACCTGTAATCTTTCTGCAAGATGCTTGTAAACATTGTAGACATCACCAGTGATCATCACAGTATTACCTGCTTCTGTATTCTTGATGATACTGAGAAGGACGATCTTGGATTGCGGAGCAAGACTCTTGACCGCTTCCTCGATGATATCGGTCTCCATACTGCTTTTAGCCGATTTGACATGAGCATCAGTGATCTTCGGATCTCCATTCCTTTCTGCGATATCGGTAGCAATCCTAAGAAGATCAATCGCCATCCTTGCATCGCCTTCGTTCCTTGCAGCGATGGTTGCACAATATCTTATAACGGAATCATCAAGAACACCTTCTTCAAAAAGACCTTCCACCCTTTTTTTGAGGATATCTTCCAATTGTGATTTATCGTATCTTTGGAAGATTATACTCTCTCCGCCGAATCTACTTCTAGCTTTCGGTTCCAAGAGTTCCATGAACTTCATATTGTTAGAGATACCGATCAATGATACCTTGGATTTCACAAGATGTTCATTCACTTTAGCGAGATGATAGAAAATATCATCACCTTTCTTTGAGATCATGTGATCCACTTCATCAAGAACGATGACGAACACACGTGATGTCATCTCTATCTGTTTGTAGAATTCCTCATAGAGTTTCTCGAAACTCCATCCTGTGAATGGGATCTTTTGATTGATATCTTTGATGA
The DNA here is from genome assembly GCA_017455785.1 of Candidatus Methanomethylophilaceae archaeon. GTDB lineage: Archaea > Thermoplasmatota > Thermoplasmata > Methanomassiliicoccales > Methanomethylophilaceae > Methanarcanum. Next base: position 1,100 of record JAFSYZ010000159.1, on the reverse strand, counting down.
ACTGACTAGCTATATTGAACAGGATACCGTATGAAGTATCGACTACCTCACAGTTGACATAGAGGTAAGAACAGCGATCCTCATCAGGATCTATTTTCTTCAATTCCTTTCCTATGAATGATACAACAGCTGTCTTTCCAGTACCTGTTGCACCGTAGATCATGATATTGGATGGTTTATCACCATATAATGCACTGGAGATTATGGAAGCAATCTTATCGATTTCATCTTTTCTATGAGGGAGTTCTTCAGGAAGATAAGTAGTCTGAAGAACTTTCTTGTTCTTGATGAGCTGCTTTCTCTTCTGCATATATTGAACAAATATTGAATCGTTTTTGTTCTCTTCCACTCAATTCACTCCAATGGAAATATATCGGCCCTACCATGATTTCTTATGAGCTATATAATAACTTGTTTCAATCGATTTTCATTCACGAAATCCTTTTTATCTGAGTTCACCATGGCAGGTATGGAGTTATTCAAATGAAGCATCCTGGATGGTTCTCAGTAGGACTCAGTGTCGCATTGATAGCATTGGCTATAGTTGCACTGTATCTGATCGGTACACCTGCCTAATATCGATAAAATGATCAAGGTATTCCACCTTTTGTAATATTAACCGTAGTGTTCACAGTTTATACACTGATTCGTTTCTTCAATGAATATGGACAGATATTCCATATTCGCTATTGTCATCGTCATCATACTGATACTATTATCATCATTACATATTCCAGATGATGAGGAATCGATAATCGGATTCGCCGATGATATTCATCAAAATGATAATGGTTTCATATTCTTCATAAATGACAGTGAAGGGAATTCGATAAAATCATTCTCCAATGAAATGCCTGATGATTCATTGCATTCATTCTATGGAAGATATTCTGAGGATGGTAATATCTTCTTTATATCGAAGATTAATGATTATTGATGCATAATTCATTGAATAATCTGAAGAATACTTTCGCATCCGTCATAATGTTACTAATAAGAACGTATTCATTCGGTTTATGGAGGGAATCGCCTTCACTGGACCATGCATATGCATTGATTCCTTTTTTCCTGAAGAAATTGGCGCATGTACCTCCTCCTAT
>JAFSYZ010000158.1 GCA_017455785.1 Candidatus Methanomethylophilaceae archaeon | reverse complement strand
AATAACGAGGGAGGTCAGGGGCTATGATTCCCCTCACAGCTCCGCTGTGTTGGTCAACGGAACGTACATGTACATATCAACCTACTCATCACACAAGGGACTGATACTCACGATGGACGGTGAGATAATCGGTCAGGTGGAAGGCATCAGTTCCTTCGCCATGGCCCCTCCGGTCGTCGTGGATAACTACGTGGTGATAAGCGATGACAACGGTGTCCAGATCTATCTCAACTCGTTCGCGGAACCCGTCGTTCCGGTCATAGTGCAGGAGATGCCGTTCTGGCAGATACTCCTGATAATCATCGCCGTGTTCGTCGTGTTCCTCATCATACTCTGGGCGGTTTTGAAATATGCACTGAAGTGGGACCACCCGTTCTCCGAGATCAGGAACAGGGTGATGCGCTACTTCTTCGGCGAGAACTACTCGCACAACACCAAGAGCAAGCGTAAGGTTCGCGCCGTGCTGTTCTTCGGTGTGCTGATTACCCTGGTCGTCAGTCTTGTTTCACTCTGTGTCGGGTCGGAGACCACGTTGGCCCTTCCCGATGCGTTATCGGCGATGTTCTCCGCTATAGGTAAAGGGGGACACAACCTCAACTACGAGGAGATGCTGATCTACAACCAGAGGCTGCCGCGTGTGCTTGCCGCTATTGCTGTAGGTATCGGTCTCTCCGTGGCTGGTGCGATGTATCAGGCAGTGATCAAGAACCCGCTGGTTGAACCATATATCATGGGAGTATCCTCAGGAGCGGGAACGTTCGCTGTCGCAGTCATAACATTCGATTTCACATTCTTCGGTCTGTTCGCCGCACAGAGCCCGTACCTGACAGCCTTCGCCGCAATCATCGGCGGACTGGTGGCATTCGGACTCACGATGCTGATGGCGCTGAAGACCGGAGGCAAATCCATTAATTACGTGTTGGCGGGAATAGTCATAGGATTGGTGTTCGCCGCCATACAGTCGGTGCTGATGATCGATGCCGGTACTAAGGTCGCCAGCGCTCTGTCGTGGCTGTACGGTTCGTTCAGCACCATGACATGGGACAAGGTATGGCTGGTATTGGTGCCGTCGCTGACGCTGTCCCTGGTCCCATTGGTATGGGCGAGGGAGTTCAACCTCGTTCTCCTGGGAGAGGACCAGGCAAGACAGATGGGATTGAACGCCAAGCGCTTCGATGCCGTCATGCTCATAATAGCATCGGTGCTGACATCGTTCTGTGTAGCTTTTTGCGGAATCATAGGATTCGTAGGATTGGTGATACCTCACCTGAGCAGGATGATCTTGGGAGGGGACCACCGTCTGATGCTTCCGACATCAATGGCATTCGGCGGTTTCCTGATGGTCGCCGCGGACCTTCTGGCGAGGGTGTTGCTGTCAGGTTATGAATTGCCGGTAGGTGCGATCACCACCATCATAGGTGTGCCGGTGTTCGCTTATCTTCTGGTGAAGAGAGGGAGGGGTTACGATGGGTGACTTCCGTGACAAGTTGAGGGCCGTCATAGACGGCAAGGGTGAGACCCATATCGAGAGGAAGAGACACAGGATGGTATTCCTGGCAACTGTTGGCACTGCACTACTGCTGATAGTATTCGTGATGATGCTCTGCATCGGACCGACGGCGATATTGGATCCCATAGATGCACTCTCCAACCTGTTCTCCGCGATAGGGAAGGACGGTTCAGCTATGACCGACAAGGAGGTCATGGTGTTCAGTTCACGTTTCCCCAGGGCGGTAGCGGCCATAGCTGTAGGATTGGGTCTGTCGATAGCAGGAACGTCTTACCAGGCAGTCATCCGCAACCCGTTGGTCGACCCGTACATCATGGGTGTGTCATCCGGAGCCGGAACCTTCGCCATCGCTGTCATAGCGTTCAACTTCACGTTCTTCGGACTGATATCATCACATTCCATCTACCTGATAGCGATAGCCGCCATAATCGGCGGTCTTTTGGCTTTCGGTCTTACTATGGTCCTGGCGCACAGGGCCGATGCAACTACCAACGCATATGTGCTGTCTGGAGTGGTGATAGGATTGGTGTTCGGTGCCGTGCAGACGCTGATGATCGTGTTCTCCGGTAACAAGGTATCGGATGTCCTGCTGTGGCTGTTCGGTTCTTTCGCCAACATCACATGGGACAAGGCGCTGTTCATACTGATCCCCGTGATCGTGATGTCGGTGCTGCTGTTCAGATATGCCAAAGAGCTGAATCTGATCCTCCTTGGTGAGAATCAGGCCAGACAGATGGGTCTTGACGTCAAGAAGTTCAACGCTATCGTGTTGGTATTGGCTTCGGTCATGACCGCTTTCTGTGTCGCGTTCTGCGGTATAATCGGGTTCGTAGGACTTGTCGTCCCGCACTTGTGCCGTATGCTCTTCGGAGGGGACCACAGGCTGGTCCTTCCCGCATCCCTCGCATTGGGAGGGGTGCTGATGATGCTTGCCGATCTGGTGGCAAGAATGATAATTCCAGGTACAGAGCTCCCTGTGGGAGCTATCACAACCATGATAGGTGTCCCCGTGTTCGCCTATCTGCTTATCAAGAGGGGGAAGATTTACAATGGATGAGGTTCCGTTATTAGAGGTCCGTCATTTGGACAAGGTTTATGAGAATGGATATCACGCAGACAGGGACATATCATTCAGCATCCCTTCGGGTAAGCTGGTCGGACTGATAGGTCCCAACGGATGCGGTAAGACCACCATGATGCGCTGCATCAACAAGATGCACATGCCTACCAGCGGTGACATCCTGATCGACGGTGAATCGGTGATGCCGAAGACACCCGCTGAGGTAGCGAGATTGGTATCGAACGTTCCTGCCGAAATGACCGCATCATTCGGTCTGACGGTGTTCGAGACCGTCATGCTCGGAAGGTATCCCTATCTGCAGAACATGTGGTGGGAGACCGAGGAGGATGAATCCATCGTGGTTGATACGCTGAAGAAGTTCGGTGTGTACCATCTTCAGGACAGGGCACTGAACATGCTGTCCTCCGGAGAGCAGCAGAGGGTGCTGATCGCTAAGGCGTATGTGCAGAACCCGCGTCTGATGCTTGTCGATGAGCCCACATCCCACCTTGACATGAAGTACAAGCTTGATGTGATGGAGTATCTCAGGGCCATGATCAAACAGGATATGACCATCCTCGTCGCAGAGCACGATATCTCGCTGATGGCAAGGTACTGCGACCTCTGTATCATAATGAAAAAGGGTCAGCTCATCGCCATCGGGGAACCGAAGAAGGTCATCACCGAGGAGCTCATACGCGAGGTCTACGAGGTGGAGGCATCAGTGGGATTCGACAGGGATGGGGAGATCTATGTACTGCCGAAGCGTTACAAGGGGCCACCAGAGGACGAGGTACCGTTGGAGTGAGTCATCAAAATAGACGTTAAACCTGTCATATTTCAGGGGTTCGCGGTCATAATAGATGTCCGCACCCCTGTATTTTATACAATACCCAGTAGGGTAGGGTGCTACATTTTTTTTCCTTTTCGCACGTGGTTATTTATACTACGTAATTCGTAGATGGATGTATAATCCAACATGTCGGTAACGACAAGAAACGGATTCTTAAAGGTGCTAAATATGGACAACAAAGTAGTAATTGCCGTCGCTATCGTGGCCGTCGTATTGGTCGCGGGAATAGCGGCTGTTGTCATTGTTAACAACGGAAACGGTTCTACCACTTCCGACAAATCCCTCGATTGTAAGATGAGGGTACTGGGCAATGCCAACATGGACAACTATCTGAATGATGACGATGTCAAGTGTCTTGAACAGTATGTCAAGGACATTGAGAGCGGAAAGAAGATTTGGAACAGGGTAGATGAGCCCCTGGTGGATGCCAACGATGACGGAATCATCAACAATGAGGACGTCGCTCTCGTGAAGAAGTTCGTAAACGGACAGTCAGCAACGATGTACTACCTAGACCAGGACGGAACAGTAAGGCACGTCCCGTACCCGCTCACCGGTGTACTCGGAACCAGCTACGGTATCTGTACCGAGTGGAGTACTGGAATCGACATGGCCGTCATCCTCGGAATCGATGACAAGATCAAATATGTCGCCAACAGTGATATCGACGCATCCAACCTGGATCCCGCACTAGACCCTAACATCTCCAAATACAAGTCATTCGGAATGAAGACGCCTGCACTCGATGTCATGTGGGCTGATGGAGTACGTATCATGATGGGAGACCACCCCAAGGGATTCGGAAGCTACTGCGACACTGCAGAGGCACTCGGATTCACCATCATCAAGCTCCCGCTGAACCGTGCGGTCAACAAAGTGGACTCATTGGATACACTGATCACGCTCGGTGCGATGTACAACCTGCAGGATAAGACAAAACCCTTCATCGAGTTCATGGAGAAGGTCAACGCTAAGATCGCAGCAGGACACGCAGCCGGTGCTACCGCATTGAGCTACATCATCCCCTACTGCGCTCCCGGATATGAAGCGTTCTACGTTGATGCACACGGTTCCGGTCCGATGACCACAGCAGATGTCACACTGTTGGAGAAGCTCCCCGTGACATCCAAGGTCACCACCACTGCAGCAGACGGATTCGATGAGATGACCGCTGACCAGTTGGTCGCTCTGAACCCTGATATGTTCGTCGTTGCGATGTTCGCATACGCAAGCGACAAGAACGTCACAGTACAGCAGTATCAGGATGCTTTCAAGGCATGGATCCAGCACGGATTCGACAAGTCCACAGCAGGAAAGAACGGAAAGCTGTATGCAATGCCGTTCGAGACCTGTACGCTCGCAGGATATGCAAGCATACTCGTGCTCGCCTCGAAGATCTGGCCTAACGCATACAACGAGGATGAGGCATGGAGCCTTATGCAAGAGTACTACGACAACTTCACCAACTTCAAGGGTGACGTCAAGAACTCCAAGTTCGCTCCTCTCGTCTACTCAGAACTGAATGCCTGAACAAACCGATGCCCTTCGGGGCATCCCATTCAGTTGTGATAAGTTGAAGTTCGTTAGCGACATCAAACAGGACGTCCTTCTGTCCGATGGTGTCAAGGATTCTGTGGATTCATGGACGGACGATATCTCTGACGATGAGATGTTCTCCGATACCGTATCACGTTACGCGAAGTCGGTCAGAGTAAGGATCGCCATGATCGTACTGTTGATCGTGGTCGCCCTGTTCGCTGCAATCTATTCGATTCAGAGCGGGCCTCTCTGCGGTGACATGATACAGACCATCCAGATCCTATGGGATTACATGTTGGGTCAGGCCGATCTTGATGATTCGGTCGTCCACTGGACTCTGTACGCGACGCCGCCAGTGCTCGGTGCACTGTTGGGCGGTGCCGGATTGGCCATCTGCGGTGCTGTCATGCAGAGTGTCCTCAGGAACCCAATGGCGGACCCGTATACCACAGGTATATCGTCCGGAGCATCATTCGGTGCAGCACTCGCTATCGCATCTGGTTCGATCCTGGTGCAGATCTCGAGTCTGACAGTCCTTCTCGCATTCGCATTCTCCATGATCCCTGTATTGGTCATCCTGTTGATTTCCAAGATGACCAACGCATCACCGATCACCATCATCATGACCGGTATCGGTATCATGTACGTGTTCAATGCCGCCACCAGTATCATACGTCTCGTGGCCGGAGGAACAGCAATGTCCGCATTGGACAATTGGCTCATGGGAGATGTGCAGCTCGTACAGTGGAACGATCTCCCGGTGATGGCGGTCATCACCGTCATCGGTGTCATAGTGTCGATGTACCTGGCATCACGTATCAACGTCCTGTCCACAGGCGATGAGAACGCCAAGGCCATGGGAATCAACGCGGACAAGCTCCGTATCATATGTCTCATCCTGACCGCTGTGGTCAGCGCAGGTATCATCAGTTTCACAGGTCTGATCGGATTCGTAGGATTGGTGTGCCCGCACATCATCAGGATGTTCATAGGTGCCGACAACAGGTACCTGATACCCGCATCTGCCGCATTCGGTTCGGCATTGATGGTGGTTGCACACCTGGTAGGTAAGATGGTCATAGCCCCGACCTTGGTTCCCGTGGGAATCATCATGGCATGCGTAGGCGGTCCGGTGTTCATCTGGCTGGTCATACGCAAGAACAAGTCCACCTGGTGATATCATGACAACGTTAGAGATCAAGGATGTGGATTTCGGATACGACGAGGGTCATATCGTTCTCCACAACATCAATCTGAACATAACGGAGCCGGGACTGTACTGTGTGATCGGTCCGAACGGGGTTGGTAAATCCACATTGGCCAAGTGTGTCAGTAAGATCGTCAATCCACTCACCGGAGAGGTACTCATCAACGGAAGGAACATCAAGGAGATGACCCACCGTGAGGTTTCCGAAGTGGTCGGATACGTACCTGCATTCTCGCAGGACGTGTTCTCGATGTCCGTTGTGGATACAATCATGATAGGACGTCATAACCACAGGCGCTGGGGATCCAGGAAGAAGGATCTGGAGATGGTCTACAAGGCGATGACCATCATGCGTATAAGGGACCTCGGTGACCGCAGGTTCAACGAGCTGTCCGCAGGACAGCATCAGAAGGTATCCATCGCCAGGGGACTGGTGCAGGAGACCGAGGTGCTCATACTCGATGAACCCACAGCCAACCTGGATGTCAAGTTCCAGGTGTATGTGATGGAATTGCTCAGGGGAGTGGCGGAGAAATTGGGAATCATAATCCTCACAATCTGTCACGATCTGAACGTCACCGCGAAGTACTCCCACAAGGTAATCATGCTGGAGAGACCCGGTAAGATATTCGCATATGGTACGCCGGAAGAGGTCATCACCGCGGAGAACATCGAGAAGGTCTACGGAATCAAATGCCGTGTCACCAACGACGGTGAGCACGGTGTGCCGTTGGTCATACTCGGTGCCCCCATAATGAGCGACGAGATAGACGGACGCTGATAGGAAACATATTCATGACCCGCCTTCCGAGGCGGGTCGATATTTTTCATCAATTCATTGATATCAGATAATCGATATCCAGATATCATGTCCACGCTCAAGAGGAGCATACCGGCGGAGAAAGCACTGAAGAGACTGAAGGAAGGTAACCGCAGGTTCGTGGAATCGGATTCCTATGACGGTGACATCCGTATCTCCAGGCGCTCCTACACTACCGAGAACGGACAGCATCCTTTCGCAGCTGTGCTGACATGTGCGGATTCACGTGTCATCCCTGAAGTTATCTTCTCAACAGGGATAGGCGACCTGTTCGTTGTGAGATGTGCGGGCAACGTGGTCGACGACAGTACTCTTGGGAGCATGGAATATGCCGTCGACCATCTGGGTGTGAATCTTGTGTTGGTGATGGGACATACGAATTGCGGTGCCGTCATAGAAGCGATCAAGGGACATTATGACAGGCATTCTTTGGAGATCATAAACGATGTCCGTGCCGGCATAGGTTTCGAGACGGACCCGTATGAGGCTACTAAACTGAACGTCCTCAACAGTATGATGCTCATCGCGGACGATATGATGGACGACAGCGCCACCATCGTCGGTGCTGTATACGACACACAATCCGGACGTGTGGAGTTCTTACTCTGAGGTCGACTCCAATCTCTCGATCTCCCTCTTCTCGAGGGCCCTGTAATCAACTTTGGCGAGTTT
>JAFSYZ010000157.1 GCA_017455785.1 Candidatus Methanomethylophilaceae archaeon | reverse complement strand
GCCTGCTGTTGTAATTCCTGTCCCCGAATGCCATGTTACATTACTCCTTCCGATACCTTCGTATCGAATAGGTGGAACATCACTAGGGTAGATAAGGGGAACGGCAACGGAATAATACCTCGATGCAGATGCAAGGGTATGGAAGGATTGGACACCAGGACGAAGATCCTCATCGGTGAGGAAGGGATCGATGCGTTGAGGAACGCGTTCGTCATACTCGCAGGGGCAGGTGCCGTAGGGGGCTATGCATTGGAGGGCCTGGTTCGTTCGGGTGTCGGGCATATCAGGGTGATCGACGGTGATGTGTTCTCGGGGAGTAATCTTAACAGGCAGATCCTGGCGACATCGGATACATTGGGCCGTAGGAAAGCGGAGGTGGCAGTGGAACGTGCCAGATCCATCAATCCCGATATCGATATCGAGGGAATTCCGTCCTTGATAACCAAGGACGGACTCGATGAGTTATTGAAAGGGAATCCAGATGTAGTGGTGGATGCCATCGATACAGTTGAACATAAGGTGGCGCTGCTGAGGTATGCTGCGGAGCATGATATGAGGGTCTTCTCATCGATGGGCGCCGCATTGCACATGGATACCCAGAGTGTGAGGATAGCACCACTAAAGAAGACCAAGGTGTGTCCTTTGGCCTCCGCGGTACGTTCCCGGTTACGCGATGTCGACACAAGCAATATCACGGCAGTCTATTCCGAGGAACAACCTTTGGTGACACCGAACGAGCGTGACGATCATGGAAAGAGCGTCCTCGGTTCGTTGCCCACATTGCCTGCAATATTCGGTATGACATTGGCCAACGAGACCATCAGATACATAATATCCAGATCGTGAAAAAGATGAATGGGGGAGGACTTCCGTCCTCCCGTCTCAGAGTTTGCTGATACCGATGGTTATGTCCTTTCCGGACACATCCCAGTTCTTCACTTCCTCACCTGCGGGCGAGTCTGTGAACTCTATGGATTTGGCCCTGACCTCTCCGGCCACGAACTGCTTCCATGATTCGAAGTATCCGAGGAGTGTGGCATCCGCTTTGACCTGGATGTCCACGAACTCCTCCACGTTCAGCTTCATGTCCTTACGCATCTGCTGGATCCTTCTGACGAGCTCCCTTGCGTATCCTTCGGCCTCGATCTCGGGTGTGACATCGAAGTCGATGATCACCTGACCGTCGGAGAATTTGCATGGTTCCTTGTCATTGGGCATCTTGTCAGGTGTGAGATATTCCACGCTCTTCACGTTACCCTGCTGCTTGAGGACATCCTCGAACATCTTCACGGCATCCTTGGATCCCGACCTTCCGATGATGGATATCTGCTTGAGCGGCCACCTGAGCTTGCTGCCCATCTTGGCCCTCTCCGTGGCGATGATCTCCACCAGTTCCTGGATGATCTTCATATTGTCCTCGATGCCGTTCGCAATGTAGGAGACGTTAGGCAAAGGCCAATCCTCCATGTGCACGGTGAGCATCTTACCGCCCATGTGCTGGTAGATCTCCTCGGATATGTGAGGTGTGAACGGTGCCATGACCATCGCGGTCTGCATGATCGCGTAGTACAGTGTGCAGTATGATGCAAGTTTATCGTTCTGCGAATCCTCGTCCTCGGTCCAGCTGCGGTCCCTGATGAGTTTGACGTACCATTTGGAAAGGTCCTCCATGATGTACTCCTCGATGGCACGGGCGGCCTTGTGCAGTTCCCTCGACTCGATGCCGTCGTGTACGGATGCCTTCATCTTCTCGGTGCGTGAGAACATCCATAGGTCCTCGTACCTGAGGTACTGCTTCATGGCGGCCGGAGTATACTTCTCGGGATCGAAGTTGTCGATCTCCATGTACATGGATGCGAACTTGACCACATTCCAGAAAGTGTTCAGTACTTTCCACGCATTCTTGGGTCCCTCTTTCATCGGCGGGTTTTTCTTGACATCCCACTGGAAGCAGGTATCGTCCCAAGGTGCGTTGGCCCTGATGGAGTACAATCTCATTGCGTCGGCACCGAACTCCGATGCGACCTCTTGAGGTGCGACCACGTTTCCAAGTGATTTCGACATCTTCTGTCCCTTGGTGTCGAGGACCCATGCGTGCATCATCACTTCATCGTATGGCGATCTTCCGAAGGACATCACTCCGGCTCCCAACTGGGAGTAGAACCATCCTCTCGTCTGGTCGTGGGCTTCTACGATGAACCTGCAGGGCCACCATGTCTCGAACTCCTTCTTGTTCGCAGGGTATCCCAAGGATGCCCATGCCGCAACTCCGGAGTCGAACCATACGTCCAGGATATCCTTCGTCCTGCTCATGGTGCCTCCGCACTTGGGGCACTTGAATGTGATGCTATCGATCCAGGGCCTGTGGATATCCATGCCTTCCATGTATCCGTGGCCTTCCTTCAGTTCGGCGATCTGTCCTACGACCTTCCTCTCGCCGCACTTGCATTCCCAAACTGGGATCGGTATTCCCCAGTATCTCTGCCTCGAGATGCACCAGTCCCTTGCGCCTTCCACCCAGTTCTTCTCCCTGGTGGAACCGGCCCAATCGGGGACCCATTTGACCCTGTCGATCTCCTCGAGCATCTTGTCCTTGACCTTGGGGACCATGAGGAACCATTGTACGGTGTTCCTGTAGATGATCGGCGTCTTGCATCTCCAGCAGTGTCCGTACCTGTGCTTGACCTTCTCGCTGTTGTAAAGGATTCCCTTGACATCCAACAGTTTGATAACATCCTCGTTGACGGTCTTGACCTTGCGGCCTTCCATCTCCGGGAACTCCTCGGTGTACCTTCCGGACTCACCTACGGGGCAGAACGGATCCAATCCGTATCTCTTTCCAGTCTCGAAATCGTCCGGACCGAATCCGGGCGCTGTGTGGACCAATCCGGTGTTGTCTTGTTCGACGTAGTCTGCTGTGACAACTGTGAAGAGTCTGTCACCGTGCAGGTACTTCCTGTCGATCTGGAAGGGCGGGATGTACCTCATGCCCTCCAGTTCCTTGCCTGTGTACCTCTTGATGACCGTGAACTTGGTGAAACCGCCCTTCTTCATCACATACTCCGCCTGTGATTCCATGCATATGACGGCCTCGTGGGCATTCTTATCGTCGGTGAGGACGATCTTAGCGTATGTCATATCGGGGTGGGCTGCAACCGCAAGGTTGGCGGGCAGTGTCCATGGTGTGGTGGTCCAAATGAGCAGCGATGTACTAGGTTCGTCCACCAGCGGGAACTTGACCATGACCGACGGATCGGTCTCGTCCCAGTACTCCAACTCGTTCTCCGCCAGTGCGGTCTCGCATCTGGGGCACCATGAGACGACCCTTCCGGATTTGGAGAGCAGTCCCTGTTCATCGGCCCTCTGCATGGTCCACCATGCGGACTCGATGTACTCGTTGGTGATCGTCTGATAGGGGTTGTCCCAGTCCATCCAGACTCCGAGGTCCTTGAACTCCTGGGTCATATCCGCCCTCAATGAAAGTGCATGCTGTCTGCAGTTGTTGACGAAGGTGTCGATTCCTACTATTTCCTCGATCTCCTTCTTGTTCCTTATGCCCACCTCATCGGGTTTGCCGTCCCTGTTCACCCTGCCGGGTACGGAGATCTTCTTCTCCATCTGAACCTCGATAGGAAGGCCGTGCATGTCGAAACCTGGCTGGTCACGTACGTTGTACCCGTTCATCCTCCAGTACCTGATCAGTATGTCCTTGATCGTCTTGTTGAGGGCGGTACCCATGTGGACATGACCGGACGTGTACGGAGGTCCGTCCACGAAGTAGAACCTCTCCCCGTCCTTGCGGTATTCCTTTGTCTTCTTGTAAGCATCCTGGGAGTCCCAATAGTCGCGGATCTCCTTCTCAATAACCGGTGCGGCATAATTGTCGCGGACTTGTTTTATCATCACGAGTCTCTCCAATATCGGAACTATCTTGTCCGAATGCTGGTAGGATGCTTATATGATATATTAGGGGAACGGTCGATATCAACCCTTGTTACCGCAGAGAGGACATTTCCAGCCTTCCTTTTCCGATACCATGGTGCTCCCGCATAAGGGACAGTCGGGTGCCCTTCCCCTGTTGCCTGCGGTCTTTACTTCCTTGCTCCTGAGGTCGTCGGAGGCCCATAGGAACAGTTCCTCCACTGTATCGTACCCTTCCTTGGTCTCATCGGAGTAGTAGATCAGGTTGTCCTTCTCGTTGAACAGTCTGAGCTGTATCTTACGGAGCGCCGTGGCGACGTTGTTGTAAGTGTCAACGGATATCGAATCCTTGTCAAGGATGTTGTCCCTGTACCTTATGTCGAGGTACACGGTGGTGTTCTCCACGAACTTCATGAACTTCTTCTCGTCCGGGAATATCGGTACCGAAAGCAGCAGGCGTTTCTTCGGTATCAGGGACTCGTTCCTATCGATGATGGATTCAAGTGCCAGTCTGATCGATTCTCTCATCTCGCCGTCTACCTGTCCGTATATCCTGCGCAGTTCCGGGACATCCTCCGCACGTCCAACGGAACGTATCTTGTAGGCTGCGTTCCTGAATTCGTTGCTGTCCCTGTGCTTTAGAATATCCATGAGATCCGGTATGAGGCTGTCGTCCTCCCTCATGGATGTGAGATATCCAAGGCAGGCGGAGGAGACGTTCTCGTTCCCGTCCTTCATACGGAGTTCCTTGATGTCATCCATCGCCTGTCTCTCCTTGAGAGATGTCAGTAACTGCACCGTCTCGGCCCTCACTCTGGGATCGCTGTTCTTCAGATGCTTCTGCAATATGCCGTAGAATGATGGCTGGTACATCTCCACGAGTTTACGGTTCTCGAAGATGTATCCCTTCTTTCCTGCGCATACGAAATCGACGCAGTCGAGAAAGTATTCGAGATATTGCAGACGTTCGGTCATCGTCTGTGAGAATTGTGATGTGGGTAAAAATGATTCCGTCCTGTCCTGGAGAGGGCAGGACGGTTATGAGATCTCAGAGATCGTTCCTGGAGGCGAGGGCCTTCTTCAGGACGGCCGCCTCTTCGTTGGACAGGGTGATTCCCTTGCCCATCTTGCTTCCGTCGGGTGACCATTCCCTGATGTCGTATTTGGCGTCCCTGTCGTTCCACCTGATGAGGTTGAGCTCTTTGGTCCATCCTTTTGATGATTCTGACAGTACTGCAATCTTTTCAACAATTTCGTACTTGAAGTCGACCATGTTATCCTAGTCTATCTGTATTTTTTTACTTATATATAAAATATAATAGATAATAAAATTAAGATTGGAGCAGTAATCCAACAGATTGTTCGGTAGGTTACGAGACCATTATATGTGTCCCTCATCGCATATATTTATAAACCTCTCTTTTATAGTACCATTAACACCATTTGTGGTGTATCATGGAAGGCAGATGGCCAGTCATATGGAAGGGATACGGTAAATGGATGCATTGACGATAGTATCGATCCTCTCTTTGATCGTCCTTGTTGCTGTTTCAGCATTCTTCTCCGCATCCGAGACCGCTTTTACAAGTGCAAACAGGATCAAATTGAAGAACCTGGTCAATGAGGGCAACAGGAGAGCGGAAAGATGTCTCGCCCTTCTGGATGACTACGACCGTCTGTTGACGACCATCCTTATCGGTAACAACCTGGTCAACATCCTGTCGTCGGCCATCTGTACATGGTTGTTCACACTGCTCTTCGGACCCGTCGGAGTCATAGTGGCAACGGTGTTCATGCTCGTTGTATTGTTGATACTGGGAGAAGTGACACCTAAGACGTTGGCGAAATCCAACCCTGAGGCCATCGCGATGAGGTTCTCCAAGGCACTGTCCATACTGACGGTGATATTCAAACCCATATCCACGATTTTCATAGGATTGTCAAGGATCCTCAGCAGGAACAAGGAGGAATCACCCACACTTACTGAAGAGGAGCTGGTGGTCATGATCGACGAGATCGAAGGGGAAGGTACCCTGGAGAAGAGCGAGAGCGATCTGATCAAATCCGCCATCGAGTTCGATGACAAACAGATCTCCGAGATATTGACTCCACGTGTGGATGTAGTCGGGATCGACAAGAACGCATCCATGGAGGAACTGAAGGATCTGTTCATCTCATCCGGATTCTCGAGGATACCGCTCTTCGACGGCACCATAGACAAGATCATAGGTGTGGTCTATGCGAAGGACTTCTACCAGAGATACTTCGAGAACAAGGACACCAAGATAGAGGATCTGATGCGTCCGGTGAAATTCCTGCCAGAAACCGCTACGGTCGCCAAGGCATTGACGGAGATTCAGAAGTCAATGGTGCAGATGATCGTTGTCGTGGATTCATACGGCGGTACCGTCGGTATCGTGTCCCTGGAGGATGTACTCGAGGAACTGGTAGGGGAGATATGGGACGAGAGCGATGAGGTTCAGCACTTCATCATCCGCGAATCTGATGGTTCCTATGCAGTGCTAGGTGACGCGGACATTAATGATATGATGACCGAGATAGGCGTGGAGTTCGATCTCGAGGACTATGACGAGCACACTGTCAGCGGATACCTTCAGTACAAGCTCAACAGGATCCCCGTGAAAGGTGACAGGGTCGAGAACGATGCGGTCAAGATGATCGTATCATCGGTGAAGAACCGTCGCGTGAGGATGGTCCACGTCACTGTGAAGGCGCCTGTTCAGGGATCAACCTCTGAATGAACTCTTTCATCACCTTGATGGCTATCTCTTTCTTAGCAGGATGCGCAGCGACCTTTCCTGTAATGGATATCACGTCCCCCGAGTGTGAGATCTCGTAGATGCCCTGTACGGCCTTCTGCTTGTCGATCCTGAGGTAGAATGTATCATCCTCATCTATGCGATCCTCTATGCCGTCCAGGATGCCCGTGAGCACATCTGCACCGAGGTTCCTGAAGATCCTCTCGCATTCCTTGTTATGGGTGAGATTCGCATCTATGACGGTGATGGGATTGCCGTGCAATCCTTCGGAGATGTCTATGTCGAACACCTCCTCATCATCGGTACCGATCAATTGGACCATGGTGTCATGTATCCTGTCCTCGTCCTCGGTCGCATAACATACCGCTTTGACCTTCACCCAATGGAATGCAGCTGCCATGATGGATGTATTCGATAATGCCGATATAAACCTGGGTATGTACATAGTTTAATTATCAACAAACTCGATTCCCCCTTAGGTGAATCTACATGTTCTGCGGTAAATGCGGTGCGGACATCGGTGATGCGAAATACTGCCCCAATTGTGGAAGCAGCAACGATCCTGACGCTCCGGTGAAAGGTGTCAAAACCGTCAACAAGATCGCGTACGGTCTGATTGCTATATTGATAGGCGGACTTGGTATACACAGGTTCTATGCTGGGAAGATCTTCTCAGGCATCATCTACATCCTGTTCTGCTGGACCGGTATCCCGAGCATACTGGGATTGGTAGAAGGAATCATCGCTCTCACGAGAGAGGATGACGGCAGAGGCAACATCGTTGTCAGGGAAGATTCGTACTTCGTGTGATGACCCATACCAAACCTTTTTATTATACCTCTATCTACCTGGCATCTACCGAGTGGTCCCATAGCTTAGCTTGGTTCGAGCGTCCGGCTGATAACCGGAAGGTCTTGTGTTCAAATCACAATGGGACCACCACTTCCATGGACTAAGGATTTTTGCACAAAAATGTGCATTTGGACCACTCGGAAGTCTGCGTTTTTTGGTTCGTGTTTTTGTCGGAAAATGTTACACGATTTTGGGTACCGTTTTTCCTACCTATAAAGGGAAAAAGTCCGAAAATGTTACATGTTTCGGACCCAGAACGGGGGTACCGTTTTTTGTGTTACTTTCCCAGGGGGTGCATACATGGTGATGCACTCCTTGACCAAGCGTGACAAGGACATCAAAAAGCTACTTCTGAGTGGCTGGTCTGCTAATAAGATCGCGAATAAAAAGAGAATCTCTCGTCAGACGGTTTACCGCATCACCGATAAACTGGTCTTTTTGAAAGAGCTCTACGTGATCCCAGGAACGAATCCGAAATGTTACGTCGATCGTAACCCTGAGGAATCGATTGAGACCAAGCCAGACATAGAGAAAATGAGAAAAACGGGCCTACCGTCGCAAAAAACGGACCTCCCCCCTCTCGTCCCATCGAACGATCCTGGTATCTCGTTCGATGAGAAATGTCCCCAAGGGGACCAATGGTGGGAGGCCCACATGACATCGGGTATCAAGTTCACCGTCGAACACGAAGGTGACTACAGCGATCCCCGTGACAGGAACGGTTTCTACATCGGTTACTGGAAGAAGGAAGAACCGACGAAGATGAAAGGTACCCGTATCAGGACAGGAGGGATGAAGCTCCACAACACCGAAACTACCTGGCAGGTCCGTATCGGTACCAAGAATCACAAGCTCACATTCTTCTTCTATCCTGGACGGATCTACATCGACATCACGAAGTTTCCTACAGGAGCTTCATTGGTTCCCATCTTCAAGGACCGTGCGTTGGAATTTGCCGAGGTCATGAAGAGTTGCGGTTGGGTTCTGACCAATCCGATAATCAAGGGAACCATCCACAAGGCCAAACCTGGCCATCGTGCAATCGAGTTCTTTGACAAGGATGCTCAGCAGTTCGATACTCCCGATCTCATCGTGGACACATCGAACGGTACTCCAGAGCTTGAAATGGAGAACATGGACTCCGATCCTCTCGCTTTCGAGAAGTCCGAGGTCATGGCCTACCTTCCTTCAAGGATCCTGGGGATAGAAGCTCAGCTCAGAACCCATTCGGCCAGTATCGAACAGCTCATAGAACGTTCGGACCGTGTGCTTATCCTTTTGGACAAGCTGGTGGACGGTCAGGAGAAGCTCTCAGCTTTGGAAGCTCTCGCTTTCGACAACCAGGTGACTCGCTATGAAAACGAATACGTCAAAGCTTCTGGTGATTCCGAACAAAACCTCAAACAAAACCCTGAACCAAACCCAACATTCCCATTGGAGGGGTACTTTTGATTTCACACATTGATTTGCATAATTACAGGAGGGACCGTCAATGACCCTATGGGGAGAAAAGGCGGTCATGGATGCACTGTCGGCGACCGAGGGGATGTCAGCCCGTGACATCGCCAACGTGGTCTACAACACAACGACCAGCAACAATCAGCAGATCTCCTACATCTGCCGTGTTCTCAGAAAGCTCGAAGAGAATGGCAAGGCCAGCATCATCGAGACCAAACCGAACGGAAGGAACAACCGCCCCACTCATTACTGGAGGTATGCCCTATGAGTTCGGACCTCGAAGGTTACAATGCCGTCCTCTATGCCCGTGTCTCCACGGATGATAAGGACCAGACATGTGAGACGCAGATCCGCGCCATGAAGGACTGGTGCAAGAGGAAGGGAGTGAACATCGTCCAGATCTACCAGGATGAACAGACTGGCAAGACTCTACTGAGGGACGGTTTCCTGGCCATGATCGGCAGGATCATCGTCGGCAACAACGACATTCAGATCCTCCTGGTCAACGAATCCACACGTCTCACTCGTGATATGAAGCTCGAAGAGATTAAGGACATGCTCAAAAACACCCAATGCAGGATCCGCTACGTCCAATCCGACATCGATCCCGAATCCGAAGCAGGTATCATGATGGATGCGATCGGCGGAGCTTCAGGAAAGATAGAGGTCAAGAAGGTATCAGCGAGGACATCCGCAGGGATGGCCACGAGGAAGCTCCAAGGTAAACATGTCTCCAAACCAGCCAAGTTCATGTTTCTGGAGGATGTGACTGAGGACTTCAACGGTGGACGTTGCTACTTGGGTCCCGTCGATGGAGTGAATCACAAGACCTGTACGAAGGTCTACCCTGAGAAGACCGTGTTCGACTATGCACGTGCAGGGGTATCTGTCAACAAGCTCGCTGAGGACATCATCAAGGTTTCCCCGAACACCCTGAAAAGAGAGATGGTCCTGACGAACCGCTACCAAACATACCTTCAACTGTACCGCGAAGCGGTGCAATTAGGGGATGGTGCGAAAAGGGTTCAAAATCCCGAAGAAAACGGTGTGATTAGGGGGGTAGTCGAATGAGTGAGATTAGGGAACCCTTTTCGCAACAAGATACACCCTTATCGCAGAGTGAGATACCTGAGGGGACCGTTCAGGAGAAGACATCCTTCACGATCAACGCGATGGTGACGAAGCAGCAGAAGGCGGACATCGACCTGATGTGTGTGAAGATACACCTGACGCAGACCGACCTTCTCAACAGCATCCTGATCAACTTCACGGAGTTCGTCAGGAGCTACGGATGGAGGGCTACCAAGGAGTACATGCAGACCGACCGCGAGGATGCGGTTGTTCAGATCTCAGCACGTGTATCGCCCGAAGCATACGAGGTGGTGAACATCGTCCAGGGCGAGTATCCGTCCATCACCATCAGGATGATAGTCGGCCGCGCGATCAACTACTACTTCAGGATGTGCGCCACGTCATTTTCCAAGAAGTACGACACCAACGAGATCAATGAGATCAGGAACGCACTGTCGATCCTGGGGAGATACCCTGAGTTCTCAGATGTCGTACAATCGGGGACCAAGATCCTGAAGGACATCAAGTACAGGGACATCCTCAGCGAGATCCGTTCGACCGAGGACATGGACGAGCTTATCGAATACCTCAGAAGCAACAGGGAGGTATCGGAATGATCGCTCAGACCACGATGGAAGCGTACTACTCGATTCAATCCGAGCTCAACTCCAGGCAGTTGATGGTCTTCAACTTCATCCGTGATCATCCAGGGTTGAATGCCGAGCAGATCTACATAGGGATGGGGTATCGTTCCCCCAATTCCACATCCCCACGCATCACCGAGCTCCTGGAGGAAGGTCTGATCGAGGTGGCTGGTTACAACCAGACATCATCGGGCAGACGCGCCAGGACCTACAGGGTTAGGGAGGTGGCCTGATGGAATACAGGGAGCTAAAGCAGAGGATGATGAAGCACAACGAAGGATTCACCTTCAAGGGTGACGATCCATCGCCGATCTACGCCGTAGTTGTGCTGAAGGATTCCAATTTCGAGGACAATTACACCGAGCTTCAGAGGTCATTCCGCTTCAGTTCGGACAACAAGGCATTCCTGAGGTCCATGAGCAGCAACAGCATTTTCGCCACATCGATGGACGGAAAGAACGTGGTCCGTCTTCACGACCTGATCTGGGATGAGAACGGCACCTACAGGATAGACTATTGCTACATCGAGGGCGATGAGACCACGTATCCCTTTAAGATAACCGTGGAGGGCACCGACGGAGAGAGATCGGTACGTCATTTCAGGACCGAGGACGAATATTCGGACGCCTATGTTTCTCTCTCCGAGGACATGGCGGATCCTGGGGAGCATCCAGTTCTCGTATCGAAACTGTGCAGTCCACGTAACGCATTCTTCAGGATGGTAGCGGAGGCGGAGGAATGAAGGTCAGAGGACTTCTGATAGATCCCTTCAAGCCGTTCTGTGATTTCATAGAGGTCGAGGACAAGCTGGACACCTATTATGAAATGCTCAGTTGCGACCTGATCGAGATCCACGAGTTCAAGGTAGGGGACAAGCTGTACACCTTCGTATGCGATGAGGAAGCCGCGATAAGACCAATCGAGAAGAGGGCCACCTACGTCGGCAACATGGCCACTTTGCTCAACGCCATATTCGTCTGCAAGTGTTCCAACGGGAACCTGAAGTCGCTCAGCAAATTCGATGAGAGGTATCTGAACGATCACATCAGAAGGTACGGTTCGGGTGCCATCCTCATGGATATGGAGCCTTGATAATCAGTCCAGGAGAGGAAGGAAGGCATCGGGGAGAACCAACAATGACTGAGACGAAAGACCGCACATATCGCCTGAACTCGTCCACGTGTAAGCGTCTGGACATCATAGCGATGGAATGCGGCGATCCTTACCTGAAGTCAGAGATCGTTGACTTTGGAGTGAATCTCGTCTGTCTTCTAATCAAGGAAAGGCAGAAGTCAGGGGATAGCCTGAAGGACGCACTCAGCAACATACTGTCCATCATCCCACAGGATGAAAGGGAGAAGGATTTCCTGACTACACTTGTAGTCGCGGATTCTGACATCAATTCGATTTTTACGATAATCACAGAGGAGAGAGAATGAAGCTCACCAATCCATATCATTTCACGCACACCGATCTGGACGGATACGGTTGTGCGGTCCTGTTGCAAAGAGCAGGAATAACTACGCCAGAAAGAACAAAGTTCGTATCGTACAACGATCTCAAAACCGAGATCGTGAACGTACCTAAGGAATCAGCCATCATCATAACCGATCTGTCCGCGAACCAGCAGGTCATGAGGATGTTCAGCAGGTTCAAACACGTCGTTTATCTTGATCACCATACGACATCCGAATGGATCGCTCAGACAAGGGCCAACGATCCCAAGATGGACATCATCGTTGATACCGAGTATTGTGCTACCTCCATCACTGCCAGATGGTTGAAGAGACGTGGAATCAGAGTAGAGGAACGTTTCGTGAAGCTCGTGAACGATCACGATCTCTGGAAGAACGAAATGCCAGATTCGGACCGTCTGAATATCCTGACATCACTGAAGGGTCAGGACTTTGTTCCGTACATGGTCAACATGGATGTCGAGGATGCTCTGAAGAGGAATGCAGAGGACATCGATAGGAAGCTGGAGGAGAGGGCGGATTACGTCGCCAACACCAAGGCTATTGTTTCGGATGATAACAAACAATGCGTAGCATTTGCCGAGAAGTATCAATCATACGTTGGGGACTACTGGATCAAGCAAGGCTACGATCCCGTCTTCATCATCAATCTCAGGTGCGCCAGGGTTTCCGTCCGTACGAAGAACATCAATGCGGCCAAACTCTGTCAGCAGAACGGCGGAGGAGGTCATGTGTGTGCCGCAGGTTTCCCGATGAACGACTACATGGTGGAAGCCATGTCCAAGGCATTCATGGAATCTGTAAGGGGAAAGGCCGTCCCTATCCTGGAGGAGTGAACCATGGCATTCGTCATGAAGGAACTCGACAAGAAGATTTTGGCGGAGATCAGGTCAGAGGTCGGTGGGAAATCCGCTAAAGATTTGAAAGCTGTCATGTGTCCAGAATATGATCAGTGTGCCGTTCAGCGTTCAATCCTTAGACTGAGGGGGTGGAGCCTGGTACGCCGTTACTATTCGGAGGAGAACAAGACCTACATGTGGAGGTCGATGTGATGAGCACACTGGAGGACAGCACTCTTCTTGATCTTCTGAGGAGAGGTATCGACAATGTTCCCGACATGATCCTGGAGCTCTATCCAGGCGTGAAGGATTGGGAGAAGGGGTCCAAACGCAGCCATCTCTACACCCGTCTGAACAAGCTAGAGAAGTTCGATATGGTCAGGAAGACGGAGATCATCGACCACATTAGGCACTGGGAGTTGGTACAGTGACCGACATCAAGTTCAAGGCTCAGAAGGGAGAGGATGGTATCGATCTGACAGTCAAGAACCTAGAGAGGTTCGATCCTGAGATCCAGAAGGTTCTGAAGGACCTTATGAGGGCTTTCACCGAGGACGGTGATGGCCAATGAGGAAGACGTGCAACTGTGAGGATTGGCCTTGTTGCGTACATGGACAGGAGGACATGGCCGAGGATTGGTACGAGAGGACATACGGACCGTGCGATCCTGGGGATTACAGAGATCGGGAAGTGGAGGAAGAGGAATGACACAAATGTCCTTTGTCTGCAACGCCTGCACTTATCCATGTCACCTGCGTATATATGGGATATATGTAGGTGGTGAACCCGATCTGCCGACCAGGTGTCCGTTTGGACCTGATGATGATAAGCACCCCAAGTGGCAAAATGAGAAGGTGGGCGAATGACCAACTGTATGACCCCAGGGCTAATGGGGCCGTCCAGGACAATCGAATGGGGAACACCGTTGGATGAATCCCCCTTACGGAAAGGAGATCCTGGATTGGGTAAGGAAGGCCGCTTTGTCGGAAGCCGTTACGGTGGCCTTGTTACCAGCCAGAATGGACACAAAATGGTATCAGGAGTGGGTTCAGCCATACGCTTCAGAGGTACGTTTTGTGAAAGGCAGGGTGAAGTTCAGAG
Organism: Candidatus Methanomethylophilaceae archaeon; assembly: GCA_017455785.1. Lineage (GTDB taxonomy): Archaea > Thermoplasmatota > Thermoplasmata > Methanomassiliicoccales > Methanomethylophilaceae > Methanarcanum. The sequence goes on along the minus strand of JAFSYZ010000157.1, from coordinate 3,366 downwards.
GAGCTTCGACAGGTGCGCCGTTCCCGTCGGTCATAGCGATCTACGGAACGCCGAGGACACCGAGATACGGGGTGATTGAATGACCGATAAGGTTACGATGCGCTGGAGGGAGGATGATCCTCAGGATATGGTGGTCCTCAGGAGCAGGGCCGAGAGGGTTATTGAATGGTGGAACAGCGGTCAGCCAAGGAAAGAGCTGGAGGATCAGTTTGGTTATGTCTTCTCGACGATTAAGAACGGGAAACTCATCGATTCTGACACCGAATATAAGGCACGTTCCCTTGTTAGGAGGGTTGTCAAGATTGGTGACGGAGTGTTCGAGGGAATACCGATGTTGTTCTTCAAATTCGACCATCAGACTGGGGGATGCAGCGGTCCGATCCTGGAGAGGATAGATTCAGTAAGGATAGTGAAGAACGAGCTGGTTTTCTACGGTGATGGAAAACATTTTAGTTACCGCATTCAGGAGGACGAAGGCTTACCGATCCAGTTCCCGACATGTGTTCTGAATAAAGGGCAAATAACACTGGAGGTATGGGTATGATTCCCCTTTGTGCGACCTGTCAGCATCGTGTAAAGGAGATTCGGTATGTCGGATTTTCCACGGTTGCCTGGACAGGAAAGTACCAATGCGATAGACAATACCAGGAGCATGATTGGAAGCTCCGCTACGATGCCGAGGATAAGCTTCACGACCTCTCCGAACCGACAACGGAAGAATGTGCTGATTACGCACCGTCAAAGTCCAGAGGGCAGACATCACTGGAGGTTTGGATATGAGCTGGCAGACCGACCTGAAGGACTGGATGCCTTTTCCGTGGTCATGTGACAATATGAAGGACGAGGGCCAGACACCCAACGCCTATGACGATCAGACGGCGTTCTGGTGCGTTTTCCCTCACAGGATAATCGAAGAGGAATGTCGGGGTATGGATTGTCCACATTGCAAGGTACACCATGCCGACGAATATGTGAATAATCTCATGGGGTTGGTCCAATGAACCCTAATGAAATACTATCCAAGAAGGTATACTCCGTATACGTCAACGGATTCTCCACACCGATTCGCGTCTATCCCACTGAGACGGATGCCAGGATATTCGTTTCCCAGTATTCACTGCAATATCCTGAGGACCGTCTGAACGTATTCGAGGAGGTCCACTCATGACCGACGAACCTTTACTGAAGAGCTTCAGGGTGACACTCAGGGCCGATCGGGTCATTATCGTCAAGGCCAGGGATCATATCGAAGCCAGATCTCTGGCGAAATGGGATGTGGGCGAACCAGTGAAATGCCAGGTGCTGGAGGTGATGGGATTAGGCCAGCTTACAGAATAATCCGCGATCCTGGGGATGGACCTGATGATTATTCGATCTATGTCAAGTGTGGATTGTGCGGCACGGAGTATTTCTTTACCGCCGTTAGAGGAGGGAAGGAGGGCCTTTGCTATGTTTGTCCAAAATGCGGATGCGCTAACATCCCCCAGATAGAGGGGAAGTCGGGATGAAGGGGGAGATCTAATGGAGAACAAGGTATGGACGTACAAACTATGCGACACTATGACCGCATGGCAGATCTATCTCTTGATGAAAGAACACAGTCCAATCAAGATTTTCATACAAACCGATGTTGAGAAGGGCCTTTTCATCGAGACAAAGAAAGAGTTGAGCGAACAGATGAAGATGAAATGGCAGGGCTATATCAGGGAGGTCAGGGAATGAAAGAATGTGATAAGGAGACTATGAACAGGATCCTGGAAGCTGTCAGGATAGAACAGGGCCGTTACCATCAGAGGGATGGCAAGGGTCCGTCAAATCCAACGTACTATGATATTGAGAAGAGGACTGGATTGGACACCAAAACGGTGGTGGATTACCTTAGATTCGCCGAGAAAGAAGGCTGGATCCAGGGAAAGGGATTCTACAACAGAAGCGGCGGCGGTGCGAAACGCTGGAAGTTCATCAAGGATCCCAATGAAGTGGATAATGGGAAGCTGGAGGTCTTTGATCCTAATCTTAAGATCTATCAGTGTCCTGAATGTCACAGGCTGCTTTGGGGATTCATAATGAAAAACGATGATCTGACGTGTCCGTGCGGATTCGTTTTTGGAAAGAAAGGATGTGATATGGAAAGATGGGCCATCAAAAAGTGATTCAAACCTTTTTGATCCTGGAGAAAGCTCCAGGATTGTTCCCTCATTGGAAGGTATTCATATCTGATTATTGATGAAGGATTGAGAATATGGCAGTCAGGAGAACAACTAGGGCAGGAAGATTAGAGCGTTCATTACTACAAGAGAAAAAGGTAACAAGGAAGATTAGAGCGAGTAAGATGGAACGTATGTCATCATCTGAGAATAAGAAGGCCCGTAAAAGATATATAGAATCTACAAAGAATGGTCCAAAATACCTAGTTTTGATTGACGAATCAGGTGACATGGGGAGGAGTGAAAGATCCAGTAGAACATTCGTCATGTCAGCTACTTTGACAGACAAGCCAGAGGTATTCGATAGTATTCCAACACGTTATCTGAAGGATACTCGCTACGATGATGAGAGGAAGAAAACCCACGAGTTAAAATTCAACAGTTCTAATGATGAGGTCAGGAACAAGATCTTGAAGGAGATAGATTCAACAGACCCTATTATTCACACGATTATTATGAAGAAATCCGATATGGGAAAGTATACTAGTAATGATGTTTACAAATTCACCCTTGAAGAGTTGGTATATATTTGCATGTCCGAATCCGAATTGAAAGATTCGAGAGGAGTGGAGGTAGTGCTTGACAACAACGACTTTCTTACTTGTATGGAATTTGCGAAACTAGTTGTGGCAGAAGCGAACAATTCTAACGTACGTTTGAGCAGAGAACCACGTGTAGAAAGGTCAATAGAATATAATCCACTTCAGACGCATGATTTTGTGGCGAGTTCAGCTGGCAACAAATACAACGGGCCAAATCATAGAGATGTGAAGGAAACATTCTACGACAGCCTGAGGAATCACACCACAGATCATAGGAGGACTATGAGAGAAATCATGACTGAGAAGAAGAGAAGATGTAGGTGAACACCACTGTACGCCAGCTGACCCACAGTGGATTTACATCAGATAGACTATTGTGGAACCAGTATTTAATTAATTTTATTTGTGCAACTAGGGTTTTATCGTAATACAATCAAACCTATGCTCATCAAAAATCCTAGTATTGTGGATATTATCAGAACAATATCAACTATAAGCCGCCGTTTGACAGTTAGAGCGTAATGCAATCTCCGACCCGATCTCTCTTTTCGGATTGCTGGCAAGTTTCATAAGCGGCCACGGGATGCTTAAAGTGACCAAACTACAAACAGGCCCCG
>JAFSYZ010000156.1 GCA_017455785.1 Candidatus Methanomethylophilaceae archaeon | reverse complement strand
GGCAGTCAGAGCTACAGGCTGATGGAAGGTGTCAGCCAATCCATGTCAGGAAGGGTCGGCATAGTGGGCATCTCTCCACTGAGTATTAGTGAGATAAGGGCCGGAGAGGAGATGCCATTTTCTCCCGATCTCGGAAGGGCCAACGAACGTTGCGATGGGAGGGATTCCATCGCCATGATGGATGCTATGGTCGCGGGAGGGTATCCCGAATTACATAACGGCAGCACACTATCCCCCTGGGAGTTCTACAGCGATTACGTGGATTCATACATAGCAAGGGATGTGATGGAGATCATCAATCTCAAGGATCAGCTGAAATTCTTCAATTTCATGCAGGTGATGGCATCCATGACCGGACAGGAACTTGTCGGCGAGACCGTCTGCAAAGCCGTGGGAATCAACGTGAGGACGTTCAACGAATGGATCAGCGTATTGGTCGCAGGCGGGATCATACATCTGCTCCAGCCGTACAACGGCGTATCCACCGTTAAGAGGGTGTCAAAAAGGCCGAAGATGTACTTCACGGACACGGGTCTAGCCTGTTATCTGTCCAGGATAGCCGATGGAAGGACACTGTCGGCCAGTTATCTGAAGGGCCCTATGGCCGAGACTTACATCGTCAACGAGATAATGAAGACCTATACGAACAGGAAGGAGAATGTGGCGTTCTACTACTACCGTGACACCTCCCTCGGAGAGATAGATCTGCTCATACAGAGGAACGGTACTTTGTCGTTGGTGGAATGCAAGGCCGGAGTGGATATCACGAAGGAGGACACCGGCAGCATCAGGAGGTTCGCTCCGAAGGATGATATCATCGAATCGAGGTGTGTGGTCTGCCTGACATCGAAACCCTATGTGACGAAGGACGGCATCCCCGTAATCCCCGCATCTTCGATATGATTTGTCGATACTCACTTTTCACAAAGTAGATTAATCAAGAAGATAATCTGACACTCATGTCGAAGGCCAATGATTTCAATTATTGTCCCAACTGCGGCGCTGAGCTGCCGTTCGATTCGAAGTTCTGTCCGGACTGCGGGAACGTCCTCACAAGCGACAATACCCAGGCCGTGACGGACCAGATGCGTTCGCGTCTGAAGATCGTCGGTATTTTCTCGCTCATCTTCGCGGTGTTCGCCATAATCTCGGGTATCTCGCTGCTCGCATCTGCCGATGCGATCATCACTGCGATGCAGTCGGATGCTGATACCTGGGCACAGATAATAAAGTCCATGGCGGACGCGGGTTACACCGAGGCACAGACCATAGACCTCTTCAAATCGATGTTCGTGATCTCAGGTGCGATGGCACTGATCGCAGGTATCTCCGCCGGTGTCGGAGCCGTGTGCTCGTTCATAGCGAAGTACTGGATCCTGGGTCTCATCGGACTGATCGTGGCGACCGTCATGATGCTCACATCCATCATCGGATTGATTATCGGTATAATCTTCATCTACCTCTATGTCACCTGTAAACCGGTGTTCCTGGAGGACAAGGCGGCACCTAAGGTCGAGGGCGGTACAGAGCCCCAGTAAACACTAAATTAAACCTTTTCCTTTCATTTATCAATGACCGAGAGACAGCGTTTCTGTATCAGATGCGGCAGCACATTGCAGGAGGGGCAACACATCTGCCCTCAGTGCGGCAGTTCCGACGGTCAGGTGCCCGAAGGTAACGTCGACGTACGTGTGATCAACGGGAACAAGGTGCGCATGAACTGGGCCATAATCCTTCTGTTGGTGTACGGCATATTCTCGTTGGTCGAAGGGATCTTCGCCGCGTTCTTCGCGGAGCAGATGGTGGATTATATCGAGATTTTAATGAAGACCGACATCCAATCGATCTTCGGTTCGGAGATGACCAGGGGAGAGATAATCAGGATGCTGACCATCGAGGGTTACATATCATTGTTCTCCGGTGCATTCGCAACCATAGCAGGCATCCTGTGCGTGAAGC
>JAFSYZ010000026.1 GCA_017455785.1 Candidatus Methanomethylophilaceae archaeon | reverse complement strand
TGGGAGGTCAACGATGCCGTGGCAGAGGACGACGGCACCATGGGCAGCCCCGAGCACAGGGCCGTATGGTGGGAAGTGATGACGGGCACAGCAGCGATGATCTCCGGTGCCGATGTACTGATAGTGCGTGCACCCGGAGCAGCCGACATGCTGAAGATCTATGCCAGCGAACTGACGGAGGTGCTCTGACATGCCGACGGCGATAGAGTTCTTCAAACTGCTGCCGAAGACCAACTGTAAGGAATGCGGACAACCCACATGCCTGGCGTTCGCGATGCAGTTGGCCAACCAGAAGGCGAAGATCGAGGACTGCCCCCATGTAAGCGGTGAGGCCAAGAACACACTGAACGAGGCATCCGCTCCACCAGTGGCGACCGTCAAGGTCGGAGAGAAGAACGCGATCAACATGGGCGGGGAGACGGTTCTTTACCGTCACGAACGCCGCTTCAACAACCCCATCGCATATGCGGTGACGGTATCGGATACACTGGATGACGATGCCGTGATGAAGAGGATAGAGTACATCAGATCCCTGAGATTCGACCGTATAGGAATGGTCTTCAAAGCCGATATGATCTGCATCAGGAACGATTCAAAAGATGCTGACAGATTCATGAAGGTATGCGACCTGGTCAAGGACAATTGGGATTCCCCATTCGTGCTCGAATCAGAGAACAAAGATGTACTGATCAAGGCGATGGATGCCTGTAAAGCATTCAGACCGTTGGTCTACGGTGCGGACAAGGACACCCTTGATGAGTTGATACAGGCAGCCAAGGCATCCAAGTGCCCGCTGGCCATCAAAGCAGCAACATTGGAGGATGCTGCAGCGATGACGGAGAAGGCTAAGGCCGCAGGATACAACGATATCATCCTCGACCTCCAATGCAATGACATCAAGGCACTGCTTGAAAAGCAGACAACTGTCAGGAGAGCGGCATTGAAGAAGAAGTTCAAACCCTTCGGATACCCCATGATGAACAAGGTCGGTTCAGGGGAGTACGCAGTGATGTGTGCTGTGATCTCCACATTGAAGTACGGCAGTCTCGTGATATTCGATGACCTGAAACCGTATGAAGCATTACCGCTGTTCACACTGAGACAGAACATCTACACCGACCCCCAGGTGCCCATCCAAGTGAAGCAGGGACTGTATCCCATAAACAACCCTGATGAGCACTCGCCGATAATGTTCACAACGAACTTCTCGCTTACGTACTTCACTGTACGCGCGGACATCGAGAAGTCCAAGGTACCGGTGTGGCTGCAGATCGTGAACACGGAAGGTATGTCGGTACTCACCGCATATTCGGCAGGTAAGTTCAATCCGGAACATGTCGTAGAGGCGATGCAGGAATCCGGTGTGCTGGACAAGACCGACGGCAAGATAATCGTTCCAGGTTTGGTCACAAGGATGTCGGGTAAGCTGCAGGAACTCGTTCAGAGGGATGTCATAGTAGGTACAACCGAATCCAAGAACATCCCGAAGCACCTGAAGGAGATCACG
>JAFSYZ010000155.1 GCA_017455785.1 Candidatus Methanomethylophilaceae archaeon | reverse complement strand
GTCCGACATGTCTCCTGCCGATCCGCCGTAGAGCCTGGCCTCCTTCGAATCCGGGTCGGCTGCGACATAGCGGTTGGTATCGGTGCTCTTGAAGAACAGTGCAGGATCCTTGCCAGGGTTGTTCGTGCTGAAGTTAGAGGTGAAGACTCTCTCACCGCCGTCCAGGGCGATCCAGATCTCCGAATCATAGGTCAGAAATCCGCAGTTTATCCTCAGATCGGAACGGATGACGAGGTTGGAATCGGAGAAGGTCTCCTCATTTGTGGCGATCTTGTTATCTTTTATAACGACGAGATTATTCATATAGAGACTGATGTTATCGTCATCTTCGATCACTATTCCTCCGCCGTTGGTTTTAGCCTTGTTGCCGATAAAGGTACAGAACTCGAGATACACTACCGAATCGTCGTCGATGAAGATCGCACCGCCCTCGCCTTTATCGCTGCTATTGAGTTGGGCTGCGCCATTATCTTTGAAGTCGGCAAATTTGATTTTGACACTTGATCCCTTGATGAACATGGCGCCACCGGACTCCCATGACGAGTTGCCTGTGAAATCGTTGTGCTCTCCATCCGATATTATCTGCATATCTGAATCTACGGCGTAGATCGCCCCTCCGTGAGCACCCGCCTCATTTTTTTGGAACGAGCAGCAGTTAATTATTATCATGGCATCATTGAGGTATAACGCCCCTCCGTGATCCCCCTGGCTACTGCCATTTTCTATGAATTTGCAATTATCGAGATAAACTCCGGATTTATCCTCGATGAAAAGGGCGCCCCCTTCATCCTTGCAATAATCGTGCTGGAATGTACAATTCTTGATTAGGCCCTCCGATAATTCGGTAAACTCTATCGCCCCTCCGTGCCCCCTCGCATGATTATTCGTTATCTGGACATCGGTTAATTCAATGTATGCTCCGTTGTTCACGTATATCGCTCCGGCGTTGTCCGAAGAGTCGCATTCATCAATCTTGCCTCCGTTCATCACGAAATAGCCCCCGTTGACGAAAATCGCGGCACCATCGTCGCTCGAACCGCAGTTGATGACATTCACATTTTGGAAGCGCAGATCTCCTTCCTCTTCGACATAAACACAGCCTCCGTCATCATCGAATCCATTGGTAAGAGTTCCGTTCATAACGATGACTACAGCATTTTCCCCTATGTGGAAGAAGCGTCCTTCGTGCAGGCCGTGCTCGTAATGGTTACCGTCGATCGTATGGCCGTTGAGGTCCACGGTGAGGTTATTGACATTTTTGACCTCCTCTTCATCGGAATCTTCGTTCAGATCGATGTCGCTATCGAGAATGATGACGTCATAGTCTCCGCAATTCTTCAGAGCGTTCTGAAGCTCGCCCCATGTATTCACATGCACAGTTGTTCCGTCCGCGTCGGATGAATTGTCTATGCACAGGGTGAAAGTTCCCAGTGACAATACCAACGCGGTCAGGACTGCCATCGCTAAAACGGTAGGCGAGCGGCCCTTTCTTGACTTTCCAGATGGTGTATTGATCATTGTATCTCCCTCTGAATGCTCAGTAACTTTATTACGAAGAGCTAGTATTTAATGCGTATTAATGAATAATAAGAGCTGTTGCAACTATTGGAAGGACGATGTTCTGGACATAGCTGACCCCTAACATCCATACACGTATCTACGATCAGATTCAGGAAGGTAAGACGGCCTTCTACGACCGTTCAGGAAATCCTTTCTTCTTCAGGCCGGAATACCACGAATACATCGACTGGACCTTCCCCGGCCATGATACCAACCGTCCCAAGGAGAAGGGGGTGCGGCTTCATCAGGTCCAAGGACGGGGGGATCGTATACAGCATGTGCCCCGACCATCCGGAGCACTTCATCAAGGGCAAGCGCCAGCACTGCTGGAGCCTCCACTGTCCCGAATGCTTCAACGACAAGGCACTCAAGCAGGGAGTGGAAACAGAAAAGCCTCTCCTCAGATACGCCAAGCTCGTCGAGCAGCAGACGCATCAGCGTCCGGAGATCTCCCATTGGGTAGTCAGCCCTCCGCAGGAATGGGCCAAGTGCATGATGCAGACGAAGAATGAGTTCGATGCCATGTTCCAGATTGTCATCGACGACCTCCAGGCATGCGGAGCCCACGCAGGCGCCACCGTCTTCCACAGCCATAGACAGAAACAGACGGATTGGCAGCTCGCACCTCATTTCCACCTTTTCCGATAGAATCTGCGTCTCACAGGGGTCTTTGGACATATCCCTTTCAAGGGTCGAACAGCTGAAATCATGCATACTTAGTGATTATGACATTGATAATTTCATCAATGCCGTTCATGACAGAGATTTCTATAATCTGGAGATTGCTCAAATTAAGAAAAAGCTACTCAAGCTAAATGATAATTCAATAAAGGAACTTGATCAGAGTATTTCTAGTATCAAGACAGAGATTGAGGTCCTCCGTCGTCAGGCCGATATTGAAAATACTCAAATGCAGACCCTTCTCAATAAAAAAGCTGCAGTTCAGAGCGACCTTTCCCGTGAAGAGAGGCTTCTAGTCCTCTATGTCCGACGAGACCTACCAGGCGATTCTCCAGAGAGGATTGGCCGTGGATCCCGAGGACTTCAACCGCATAAGGGCTTACGCATTGGTGCTCCTGTGCATAGACACCGGCACAAGAAACAAGGAGATCCGTCTGGCGGAAGTGACCGACATCGACACAAGGGCGTGGACTCTCGACATCGTGCATGTCAAGGGCGAAGCGTCCTACGGAGAGGCCCGTACGGTCCCGATACGCGAGGAGATCAGGCCTGTCGTCGAGAGATACCTCAAGGCCCGCTCCAAGTGGATCTTCGACCACCACAGCCCTTCAAAGGCCCTGTTCCCGTCGGACTCCAGCAAGGACGGTTTCCTATGCGGCAACTCCCTCAGAAGGATGAAGGAGATCGTCGAGCAGGATCTCCAGATCCGCTTCGAGCTCCGCGAGTGCAGGAGGACCTTCGGTCAGAGATACATCGACCAGAACCTCGAGCTCACTTCGGTGAGCGTTCTCATGGGCCACGCATCGACGAGGACCACCGAGAAGTACTACGGCAGGCAGAAGAACATCATGGCGATGGAGAAGGCCCGCGCAACGTGGGATGCCGACCGCGATCAAACCTCTTCCCAAGAATCGCTCCCCTCCGTAAAGGGGGAGTGAATCCTACCCCCGGTGGACAACGGTCGAACTGTGACTGGTGGACAATACACCGGGAGAGGCGGACAATGCATCAACTGCTACAGGTGGACAGAACCGTCTGAGTGGTGGACAGAACCGCAGAAATTGGTGGACAATGAAAATCCTGAAATTTCAAGTCTGGGTGGACAAAGAAAGTGGACAGTGCGCGATTTGAACGCGCGACCTCTTGCTTGCAAAGCAAGCGATCTTCCAGCTGATCTAACTGCCCAGCAAAACAAGTGATATACAGGAGAGATATAAACCTATCTCTTAACCATCAATCAATATGCTGGCTATTGTGAAAATGACATCACGGACTGTCAGAAATCGTTGATGAATATTATACAGAAATGTATCTTTGTAAGGGGGCATTCGCCCCCTTAAAGATTAAAGGTTTAAGCGCTGCGAAGGACGATCTCGATGTTTACACCATCGGGAACCTGGATCCTCATGAGCTGCCTTAGGGCACGCTCATCTGCGTCGAGGTCGATGAGTCTCTTGTGGACCCTCATCTCCCAGCGATCCCAGGTCTCGCTTCCCTCACCGTCAGGACTCTTCCTGCAAGGTACTTTCAACTTCTTTGTGGGAAGTGGTACGGGTCCACGGATCTGTACACCGGTCTTCTGGGAGATTCCCCTGATCTGTGCGCAGACACTGTCGACCTTCTGCGGGTCGGTTCCGCTGAGTGAGATTCTTGCGCGTTGTGCCATGTTGATTACCTTCAGGCTTTCTCAACTGAGACACAGACACCTGCAGCAACAGTCTGTCCCATGTCACGGATGGCGAACCTTCCGAGAGGTCCGAAGTCCTTTGCGGGCTCGATGACCATAGGCTTGGTGGGCTTGAACTTGACTATTGCGTTGTCACCGTTCTTAAGGAAGCTGAGATCCTCGAGCTTCTTTCCTGCACGCTGAGCGGAGATGATCTCCACGAGCTGGCATGCGACCTGTGCTGTGTGGACGTGGAACACAGGTGTGTATCCGACGGTCATGACAGACGGGTGGTTGAGGACGATAATCTGTGCTGTGAACTCCTTTGCTACTGAAGGCGGGTTGTCGATAGGTCCAGCGACATCTCCCCTCTTGACATCGTTCTTAGCGACTCCACGGACGTTGAATCCGACGTTGTCACCAGGAAGTGCCTGGGGCATCTGCTCGTGGTGCATCTCGATCGACTTTACTTCTCCCTTCACGTGTGAAGGCTCGAACATGACGGTTGTGTTAGGCTTGAGGACACCAGTCTCGACACGTCCGACAGGGACGGTTCCGATACCGGTGATGGTGTAGACATCCTGGATAGGAAGCCTGAGTGCCTTGTCTGTCTCCTTTGCGGGGACTGTGAGGTTGTCGAGTGCCTGGAGCAGGGTCGGACCCTTGTACCAGGGTGTGTTGGCGGAGAGTGTCTTGATGTTGTCTCCCTCGTATGCGGACACGGGGATGAACGGGATGTTCTCTGCCTTGTTTCCGATCATCATGAAGAGCTTCTTGACACCATCGACGGCTGCCTTGTACTTCTCCTCTTCATATTTGACTGCATCCATCTTGTTGATGGCGACGATGATCTGCTTGACACCGAGTGTGGTGGCAAGGAAGATGTGCTCCTTTGTCTGAGCCTGGGGTCCCTCGATTGCAGAGCATGTGATGATTGCTGCATCTGCCTGTGAGGTTCCTGTGATCATGTTCTTGACGAAGTCACGGTGTCCGGGTGCGTCGATGACTGTGAAGTAGTACTTGTCTGTGTAGAACCTCTTGTGAGCGACATCGATGGTAACTCCTCTCTCCCTCTCCTCCTTGAGTCCATCCATGACCCAGGCGAAGTAGAAGGATCCCTTACCCTTCTCCTCTGCTTCTTTCTTGTACTTCTCGACGATGTGGGGGTCGATTGCACCGGTCTCGAGAAGGATCCTTCCCGTAAGGGTGGATTTTCCGTGGTCGACGTGTCCGATGATGACCAAGTTCATGTGCTGTTTCTCTGCCATGTTTTTTTCCTCCTTTATAGGATTATTTTAAGCTTGATTTGTCTCCAATAGATGTTTCGTATTTAAGTTTAAGCCCTCACAGACCAGAGTAGTACTTCGAATCGTACGGCTCGGGGTTGAGTCCTTTCCTTGTTCTGATCTCAGTGACGATCTTCTTCTGGAGTTCCATAGGGACCTGCAGGAATCCTGCGTTCTCGATGGACCAGATTGCACGTCCCTGTGTGCTGCCACGGATATCGGATGAGAATCCGAACATCTCGGCTACAGGGCACGATGCGGTGACTGTCGAGTCTGCACCCTCGCTGCCGGTCTCCAGGATGGTTCCACGGCGCTGGCTGATCAGACTGACTGCTCCTCCGATGTAGTCTGGAGGCACTGAGATGAATACCTTCTGCATGGGCTCGAGCAAGACCCTTCCGGCCTCGCACATAGCACCGTAGATACCGTCCCTGACTGCGGGGATGACCTGTGCGGGTCCCCTGTGGATGGTATCCTCGTGCAGCTTTGCATCCATGAGCTTGACTTTGAGTCCGGCGACCTTCTCTGCTGCGAGAGGTCCCTTCATCATTGCCTCTTCGAAAGACTGCTTGATGAGCTCCATTGTCTCACTCAGGTACTGGATACCCTTGGTGCAGTCGAAGAGTGCGTTGTTGTTCTTGAAGGCGACGATTCCCTTCGCCTCCTCGGTATCCATACCGAGGTCGGCCAGCTGCTTCGCCAGTGCCTTCGGGTCCTTGATCTTTGCTTCGGGATCGATGTCACCCTTGTGGATGGCCTCAACGACACCGGGCTCCAGGGGCTCGACGAGGAAGTAGAACTTGTTGTGCTTGTTCGGTGACTTTCCTTCGAACTCCTTGGGGTTGGGTCCCTTGACGCTCTCCTGGTAGACGACGATAGGCGGTGATGCGACGATGTCGACACCCTGCTCGTTGATGATCCTGTATTCAGTGATCTCAAGGTGAAGCTCACCCATACCTGAAATCAGGTGCTCACCGGTCTCGTTGTTGATCTCGATGTTGAGCGACGGGTCAGCCTTTGCGATCGTCCTGAGGACCTCGACCAGCTTGGGCAGGTCCTTCATGTTCTTGGCCTCGATGGCCTTTGTGACGACAGGCTCGGAGTAGTGGGCCATCCTCTCAAAGGGCTCCATGTCCTTGACGGATGAGACCGAGGATCCTGCGATGGCATCCTTCAGTCCGGTCACTGCAACGATGTTACCTGCCTTACACTCCTCGACGGGTGTCCTCTCGGCTCCGACCATCAGTGCGACGGTCTGGACACGCTGAGGTGCAGGGTTGCCTGCGATGTACAATGTCATTCCCTTGGTGAGTGTTCCTGAGAACAGCCTACCGATAGCGATCTCTCCGGCCTGTTTGTCCATGATGATCTTGGTGACCATCAGTGCGACCTCTCCCTTGGGGTCGCAAGCGAGCATCTGCTTTCCGAGATCGGAGTTGAGGTCTCCCTTCCAGATGGTCGGGATACGGACCTTCTGTGCATCCACCGGGTTGGGGATGTGGTTGATGGCCATCTCCAATGCCACATCGGCAATGGGGATGATCTTTGCGAGCTTTGCCTGTCCTCCCTCCTGGGCACAGAGTTCGAAGACCGTGCTGAGGTTGAAGGGCTTGCCCTTGAGCTTGTCTGCCAGTTCCGGACAGAGCTTGATCGCCCTCTCGGTGACCTCGGGCCTTCCGAGGTACGGGATGGAAACTGCCCAGTTGTTGAATGCGGAACCCAATGCGACGGTTCCGTCCTGGAGACTGACCTGCCACTCCTTGTTGAGGGGTGCGGGCAGTACGTCCTTGATCTTCTGGTTGAACTGTGCGATGATCTTCGAGAACTTGTCGATCATCATCTGAGGTGTGAGCTGCTGCTCGACGATGGCCCTGTCCACCTTGTTGATGAACAGCATGGGCCTGACACGCTCCTTCATTGCCTGCCTGATGACAGTCTCTGTCTGGGGCATGATTCCCTCGACCGCACAGCACAGGATGTAAACTCCGTCAAGTGCCCTCATGGCCCTTGTGACATCTCCACCGAAGTCGACGTGACCGGGTGTGTCGATGAGGTTGACCAGGTAGTGCATCTCAGCGCCTGTCTTGGGGTCCTTGTAAGGAACGACCATTGCTGCGGATGCTGCGTTGATTGTGATTCCACGGGCCGCCTCCTGCTCATCGTAGTCGAGAGCACGCTGCTCGCCTGCCCTCTCGGAGGACATCAGTCCGGCACCTGCGATCAGGTTGTCCGAGAAGGTGGTCTTTCCGTGGTCGATATGTGCGGCGGTACCGAGGTTCCTGATGAGGGACTGGTCCTTCATCAGCTCTACTGCCTTCTTCGCATTCTCTTCTTTACGTCCCATGTTCACTCACCTACGAGATCACCTAGCTGACTGTGCGACCCTCTCGATCTCCTCTTTCTTGGCAACGGAGAATGATGTCATGTCTCCCTTGGAAGCAAGGATGATCTCGTCGGCGATGCAGTTAGCGATGGGCTTCTTGTTCTTCGTCGATGCCTTGACGCAGCCGGTGCTGACATTGCGGAGTGCGATGTCGAGCCTCCTCTGAGGGGAGATATCGACTGCTTTGGGAACTGAAATTCCACCGAACTGGAGCCTTGTGACCTCCTCACGGGGGGCTGCGTTCTCCAGTCCGTTTACGAGCACCTGGACCGGGTTCTCCTTGGTCCTCTGTGCGATGATATCGAACGCTTCAGATACTGCCTGGTATGCTTTGAGCTTCTTACCGGTGTATTTCTCGGTCCTCATGATGTTGTTTATGAGTCTCTCTACGATACAGAGTTTCGATTTTCCGAACCATCTGTTCGCGTGCTTTCCGCCCGAGTGAGGAACATTTGTGGGGGTGAGGTCTATGTATTTCGCCAGTCCGCCATCGGCGACTGTTACCTCGGACAGATCGTATTTTCCGAACATAAGTGCTTTCTGTTCCATTGATTTCACCTTACAGGCTTGTCAGTCCTTCCCCTGACCATCTGATTCAATGAGACGTTGTTGACCTTGATCACTTTGTAACGGACTCCAGGAATATCTCCGTATGAACGGCCCATCCTTCCGCCGATACCTTCGACCATGACCTCGTCGTGCTCATCGATGAAGTTGATAGCTCCGTCTCCGACCGCAAAAGCAGTGATCTGACGTCCATTCTTGATGAGCTGGACCTTCACACATTTCCTGATAGCCGAGTTGGGCTGCTTAGCCTCGACTCCGACCTTCTCCAGAACGATTCCGCGTCCCTGGGCTGAACCCTCGAGAGGATCGGATTTCTCCCTAAGTTTCAGTACTCTCTTCTTGTATGCTCTGTCCAGCCAGCGGTGCTGCTGCCTGTCAGTCCTTAATTTTCTTGCGGTGTAAAGACCTCTACCCAATTTTTCACCTCATTATGTTATCTGAAGTATGTCGCGATTAGTGTTATCCTATTTAAAGGTTAACGGTTTGACTTCCAGTCGCGGATTTCCGCTATCCATAGCTGGTATATATGTCTATCCTGAGGAAAATATCTGGGGCCCGGTAACGGTGTGCCTATAGTATAATACAAGGTAAATAAGTTTATTAAAGGGTCCCTCATAAGCCACCCCAACAGAGGCGTTCTTATGACAGCAGATGAAGATTATTTCGCATTATTGGACAGGGCGAAGGAACAGCTGCCCGAGGTGGCTGAATCGCACGAAAGGTTCTCGATCCCTGAACTGGAGATCCTCCAGGAAGGAAAGATGACCGTGATAAGGAACTTCATCGACGTCACAGACACACTCAGAAGGGATCCACAGCACGTGCTGCAGTTCCTCCTGAGGGAACTGGGAACACCCGGTAACCTCGAAGGACGCAGGGTTGTCCTGAAATCAAAGATCAGCGCCGGCCATATCACCGACAAGATCCAGAACTACACGGACACATTCGTCATCTGTTCCGAGTGCGGACGCCCCGACACGAAGATGGTCAAGGAAGGAAGGACCCTCGTTCTGGAATGTGAGGCCTGCGGTGCCCACAGACCCGTCAACGTCAAGAAGGGAGTCAGATCCGACTCCGTCAACGCCCTGAAGGAAGGAGACATCATCGATGTGTTCATCAGCGACGTCGGTAAGAAGGGTGACGGTATCGGAAAGATGATGGACTTCATCGTCATCGTCCCAGGTACTGTCAAGGGTACGACAGTCCGTGTGAAGATCACCAACGTGTCCGCTAAGACGGCATTCGGTGCATTGACAACAGAGGCAGCGACACGCTGAGATTGACATGAAGTACTTCGTGGAATCGTACGGTTGCACGATGAACTACGGTGAGGGCGAACAGCTCTCCAAGAAGATGGATTCCCTAGGTCATGTCAGAGTGGACAATGCCGACGATGCCGATATTGTGATTCTGAACACATGCACCGTGGTGGAGACCACCGAGAAGAAGATGATCCACCGTATGGGTGAACTGAAAGCATCCGGAAAGGATGTCATCGTCACCGGATGCATGGCGAAGGTGCAGCCGAAAAGGATAATGATCCGCCTCCCTGAATCGATGATCGTACCGCCTGATGAGTACGACCTGTTCACAGGGAAGGTGGAGAGCGCGTTCGGATGTTCTGTCCCCGATGATGCTGTGAAGAACGTCATATCGCCGATACTGCCAATTGCACAGGGATGTTTAGGGAACTGTTCCTATTGCATCACACGTTTCGCAAGAGGGAAGCTGAGAAGTTACCCGGAGGACGAACTGGTATCGGAATTCAAGTCGATGTTGGACTCGGGTGCGAAGGAGATTCTTGTAACGGCACAGGACACCGCATGCTACGGTGTGGACATAGGTTCCAGTCTTCCTAGACTTTTGAAGAGGTTCCTGGAATTCGATGGCGAATACAGGATAAGGATCGGCATGATGAACCCCAACAACCTGGACAGGATACTAGATGATCTCCTTGAGGTCATGGAAGACGACCGTGTCTACAGGTTCCTGCACATACCCGTGCAGAGCGGCAGCAACCAGGTCCTGGAAAGGATGAGGAGACACTATACCGTGGAGAGATTCATGGGCATCGTTAACCGCCTCAGGGAGAGATACCCTGACATCAGCATCGCCACCGACATGATTACCGGATTCCCGGGTGAGGCGGATAAGGACCATGAGAAGAGCCTGAAATTGATCAAGGAGCTGCATGCGGACACGCTGAACATAACCCGCTTCTCGGTGAGACCGGGAACGGATGCGGCGACCATGAAGAATCAGGTTCAAGGAAACGTCAGCAAGGAACGTTCCACCGAACTGACCAACATGAAGATGTCCGTGGAACACTCGGTCAACGATACGTTGATCGGGAAGAGATTCCGCGTGCTTGTCACGGAGAAGGGACGCGGAGCGACGGTCATCACAAGGAACAGGAACTACAGACCGATCGGCATCGAGGCCGACATCCCATTAGGTACTTTCCTAGAAGTAGAAGTCACAGGCTCTGCACCCACGTTCCTAACCGGACGCATTGTGGAAAACTAATACTTCTGAAATAATCAATGCAAAGGGATGTGGGAGTCGAACCCACCGGACCAGCGATTAACTGGTTTGGTTCCCGGACCAATTGTACACGGACGCGCATATGGGAGTCGAACCCATGACTCCCGCGTTGACGGGCGTGTTTCCTTATACACTAATGCGCTGACATAAATGACATGATGATTAATGCGCTGAAGCGCGTGATATTATGATGATCAATCATGAGGGACTCGAACCCCCGATCTTCCGCTCAAGGCGCGGGCGCCACTACCGACTGTGCTAATGATGATCCATATGATATTACCATGCCACCTTACCAGACCTGGGATTTGAACCCCGACCTGATAACCACCTCTGATGAGATGCTGTCCGTGCCCAAGGACATTACATCCTCGGATCCAAGTCTCCGAAACCCGTGAGGGTAACGGTCGACAAATTCTGATAAGGGAATTTGTGTTATATCTTGGCAATATCCCCTTAGCATTGTGAAAATATAGTCTATTCCATGGGAAATTATACTGATGGATTATCAGATCCGTTTTTTTATGAATAAAGACAGAAAGAAATCACGATAGAACAATTTATATGGAAAATGGGCAGTGGGGCAATCACAGTCCCGTAGTGTAGTGGTCAATCATGCTGGCCTTTGGAGCCGGCGACTCTGGTTCGAATCCGGACGGGACTAC